>JAZNUP010000076.1:0-10387 GCA_045592385.1 Acutalibacteraceae bacterium | reverse complement strand
TTCGCAGTTTTGAAAGAGCAGATTTTTGTCACAGCAAGGCAAAAATCTGCAGGAATACGAGGTTATTTCAAAGGTTTTTAACGCAGCTGTGGCGGAAAAATGCCTTTCAAAACCGTATGGAGTTCGAATGTAGTCACTCTAGAGAATATAACATAATTTTTTTGCGAATACAACCGAGAAAAAGCGCTTGCCCCGCGGCTCAAAAAATTCTTTGCAATTCCCACAAAAAAGCAAAATGTATCTTGTGCAAAATGCGCTATTGTTAGCGCTTAAAAAGAGTGTTATTATAAATTGAATAATTATATATTAAGAAAGGATGAGCTGTTATGAATAAAATCCGCTGGAGCGAAAAGCTCGGCTACGGTCTTGGCGCAACGGGCCTTGACTTAAGCTACGGTCTGTTTTATTCTCATCTGTCAATTTATCTTACCAACGTACTCGGCATAAACTCGCTGTTTCTGCTTGTGCTCGCTCCCGTTGCAAGGCTGTGGGACGGCATAAACGACCCTATGATGGGCGCAATCGTTGACCGTACAAGTACCAGAATGGGCAAGCGCAGACCCTGGATTCTTATAGGCACCGTGCTCAACGCGATAGTGCTCTGCCTGCTTTTCAACACCCCCGGCTTTACGGCAGATTCGGTATGGATTTACGTTTACGTGGCATTCTTCTACATAATGTGGGGTATGACAAATACCCTTGCCGATATCCCTTACTGGTCAATGGTTCCCTCCTTCACCAGCGACGAAAAGGAGAGAAACTTAATCTCCACCGTTGCAAGAGCTTTTTCAGGCATCGGCCAGGGCATAATCTCCCTTTTTGTTCCCCTGCTTTTAAAGCTTCTCGGTGACGGCACAAACGATAACGTAAACGCTCAGGGCTACGGCAGAATCGCAATGGTTGCATCACTCTTCCTTGTATTCTTTGCCGCCTGCTCCGTTTTCTCCACAAAGGAGAGAAGAATCGTTAAGAGCGAGGAGAGCTTCTCCTTCAAAAAGGCTCTTGCCAACATCAAGGGTAACGATCAGCTTATCGTTTTTATGATTTTCGCAATGATTTCAAATGCGGGCTTCTATATGACCTCAGGCATCAGCACCTATTATTTCACCGTTGTAAAGGGTGATATAGGTCTGCTTTCAAACTTCAACCTCTTCGGCACCGTCGGCTCCGTGCTTTCCATTCTCGTCGTTCCGATTTTCTCGAAGTTCATGACCAACAGAGGCATCTACAAATTCTGCCTCATCACCGCAATTGCAGGCTACCTCGGTATGGCGGCGGCAGGTATGGCTTTTGATGCTTCCGTTGCCACCCTCGGCTTTTTCTATGCCATTGCAAGCCTCGGCACGGGCAGTATGTTCGTAAACCAGACCATTATGCTCTCCGATATAGTTGACTACGGCGAATACACCACCGGCAAGCGCAACGAAGCGCTCACCTTCTCAATGAAGGGCTTTTTGCAGAAGATGGCTTACACCTTCCAGAGCATCATTATGTATTCCGCATTCCTCGCAACGGGCTATGACGGTCTCAACGCCGCCACAGTTGCAAACGAATCGGCAAAGAGCGCTATCTCCTTTATGATGTTCGTTGTGCCCCCCGTTATGATAATCGCCTCGCTCGTAATCTTCCTTAAGAAATACAAGATTTACGGCGAGCTCAAAACAAAAATAATCAGCGCAATCAATGAAAAGTATAAAGACGATATCCCTGTAGGATAATATTATCAAGGCCGTTCCTCAGGGGGCGGTCTTTTTGCAAAGGAGAAAATTTATGGCTAAAAAAATATTATCTGTAATTCTTGCCGCAGTTGTTGTTTTATCCTGCTTCCCCGCAGCTTTTGCGGCTGAGGCTCCGGCTTCGCTCTATAATATTTACGGTGATGCAATGCTTTTTGAGCAGGAAAAGGATGCCGTTTTTGCAGGCACTGCAGCAATCGGCGCTGAAATTGAAGTTATTCTTTATAACGCAAACAATGAAGAAATCGCAAAAGGCATCTCCACCGCCGCAGACGGCGTGTTTGAGGTTTCGTTCACTGCTCCGTCGGGCTCTTTTGAGGAATACACCGCCGTTCTCACCGCAGACGGTGCAGAGTTTGCCCGCCTTGAGCGTGTTGTTTTCGGCGAATTGTGGCTTGCAAGCGGCCAGAGCAATATGATGTATCCCCTCGGCCAGTCGAGAACAGGCAGAGAAATGTCGGCAGCAGGCAAAAAATTCAGCCCGTGGCTGAGAATTCTTATTGAACCCGCTTATCCCGAATACAACGGCTCGCAAAAAAAGTCTCCCCTCAATCCTCAGGAGGATATCAAAAACGCTTTCTGGATTGACGGCGAAAGCCCTCATATCTACGGTATGAGCGCGGTCGGCTTCTTCTTTGCAACGGAGCTTATGGAAAAAATCAATATGCCCGTGGGAATTCTCAATTCCTCCCTCGGCGGCAGCTCGATAGCCTCCTGGATTTCAAGGCAGAAGATTGAAAACAATGCCGAAGTAAAAGGTATACTCGAAAAGCAGGGAAGATACGTTTCCGCTTCCGAATGGAACGAGGATAAGCAGGACGTTCACACCGCTATGACCGCAAACTACAACCTGCGCACCAACGCTCTGCGCCGCTTCAGACCTTCGGGTGTTATCTGGTATCAGGGCGAGACGGACCTTATGTTCGGCTACACTCCCGAGGAATACGCGGCTTTCCTTGATTTGCTTCAGGAAGAGCTTACCGACACCTTCTGCTTTGACGGCGGAATGATGCCTTTTATTTACACTCAGCTTGCAGGCTATTTTTACTCCGATGACGGACTTAATCTTATTGACTGGAACATAAATTACTCCGAAATGCAGGCAGAAAAAGCGGATTCGAGAGCGCTTGTAACCATTTACGATTTGCTTCTCACCTTCATCCCCGAGGCAGGATTTATCCACCCCGAACGCAAGGAAGAAATAGGCGCGCGTATGGCTTATGCGGCAGAAAATCTTGTTTACGGCAAGGGTAACGTTTATTCAGCCGCATATATGACCTCGGCTCAGGTTTCGGACAATGCAATCTCCGTAACCTTTGCAAATGCCGGCGATGCTCTTGCGGCAGTCGGCGGCGAGCTTAGCGGCTTTGCAATCTGCGGCAAGGACGGAATTTACGTACCTGCAAAAGCGGAAATTACAGGCAGAAACACCGTTAAAATTTACAGTGATGAAATCTCAAATCCCGTAAGCGCATCCTACGCATACTGTGTTAATAATCAGCAGGCAAACCTCTTTTCCACCGTTGACGGTGTTCCCGTAATGCCCGTAAGCCCCTTTGTTACCGCAAGAGTTGAGAATGCGCATTATTGGATTGAAAAGGACTGGACCGACTGCGAATCCCCCGAGCTTTTCCGCAATCTTCAGGACGGATTTGCAAGCTTCTCCCCCGTATGGAAAGCGGAGAATGCCCAAATCACCTTTGAAAGCACCGCCGCACACGACGGTAAAAACGGCATAAAAGCAGTTTCACAGCAGAATAATTTCACCTTAAGCCCCGTACTCACTTACGATGACGGCGGAAATACAAAACCCGTTATAGAGCTTGACAGAGACTATTCCGATTACGGCATAATGAGCGTTTATATCCGCAACAACGGCGCTTCACCCGTAAGTGTAACGGCAAAGCTTTCGGAAAATGCGTTCTTCTTCTACAATCCTATGGCGGATGAGGATATGACGGCGGTAATTCCTGCCGACGGAGAATGGCACAGGGTTGAATTTGACCTTAATGCTCTCCTGCTTCGCGGCAATGAGGGCGGCGCGTTTTATTCAAACAACAAGCTTGATAACGTTAAGTATATCAGCTTTGAATTCGCCTGCGACGGCACCGCGGATATAAGCTTTGACTGCGTAAGCTTTACCGCTCAGGAGGAGGATTACGGCACACGCTTTATTTCAAACTTTGCAAACTGTGATTCACCGCTTGAATTCTTCTGCGCTTTCTTCACCTCGTTCATTTCACTTTTTGCAAATCTTTTCTCATAAAAATGTAATGCAGGGAACAAACTGTTCCCTGCATATTTTTTTATTTTTATTGAAAAGTAAAAATAATTATAAAAAATTCTTAAAAAGACTTGATATTATTCCTGTTTTATAATAATATAATATGTAGCTTATAATTGTAACTTAAATAATGTGCTGAACAAGCTAAGGCTTTGTTCGGGTCATGTGGCGTGTGGGTCCTGTGCGGCAGGGCGCCGTGAACCATGTCAGGCGGGGAACCGAGCAGCATTAAGCGGGCAGTCTTGCGCGCCACAGTCTGCCTGCCCGCCACGTGACCGGAGCAAAGCCTTTTTTATTTTATTGACGAGGTTGTTTTATGTATCAGGCTCTTTACAGAAAATGGAGGCCGAAAACCTTTGATGAGGTTTCGGGTCAGCCCCACGTCACCCTCACTCTCAAAAATGAGCTTGAGGGCGGCAGGATTTCCCACGCCTATCTTTTCACGGGTTCAAGGGGAACGGGCAAAACCTCCTGCGCCAAAATCCTTTCAAAAGCGGTAAACTGCCTTAATCCCGTAAACGGCAATCCCTGCGGTGAGTGCGAAATCTGCCGTGAGATTGATTCGGGCTCCCTGCTCGACGTTGTTGAAATCGACGCCGCAAGCAACAACAGCGTTGATAATATAAGAGACCTGCGTGAGGAGGTCAACTTCACCCCCGCGCGCTGCAAATACAGAGTCTATATCATAGACGAGGTTCATATGCTCTCCCAGGGTGCATTCAACGCTCTGCTCAAAACTCTTGAAGAGCCGCCTGCACACGTTGTTTTCATCCTCGCCACCACTGAGGTGCATAAGCTCCCCGCAACCATTCTTTCAAGATGCCAGCGCTTCGATTTCCGCCGCATAGCCCCTGAGGATATCTGCCAGAGGCTTCTTCACATCGCCTCAAAGGAGGGCTTCACCCTCACCGAAGGCGCCGCCGCTCTTATTGCAAGAATTGCCGACGGCGGTATGAGAGATGCGGTATCGCTGCTTGACCGTTGCTGCGCAAAGGACAGTCACATTGACGAAAGCGTTGTAAGCGCCGCTTCGGGTATGGCGGATACGCGCCACCTTTACAAATTCTCCGAATTTATCGCAAATAATGACTTTGCAGGTGCAGTTTCACTTGTTTCAAAGCTTCACAGCGAGTTCTGTGACCTTGAAATTCTCTGCTCTGAGCTGCTCGTGCATTTCAGAAATATAATGATTGCAAAAACCGTGCCCGATTGTAAAGAACTCATAATCTGCTCCTCATCGGAGCTTTCCGAGCTTGCCGCCATTGCTTCAAGGATGAAGCTTTCAAAGATTCTCAGCTGCCTTGAAACTCTTGAACAGACGGCGGATAATATCAAAGGCTCACCTGAAAAAAAGGTTTATTTTGAATCCGCAGTTGTAAGAATGTGCTCGTTTGTAAATTCTGATGAGAGAATTACCGAGCCTGAAGTTTTATCACTTATGAGCAGGGTTGAAAAGCTTGAGAAAATAATTCTCAGCGGCGCAAAGATTGACCCTGAAAGTATAGCCCCCGCAGCCCCTGCGGCACCCGTTGAGCCCGTAAAGCAGGAAAAGCCTGCAGAAGTAACGATGTCCGAGCCGCCCGTTTCTGCGCCCGAGTCTCCTGCAGAGTCCGCTCCCG
The DNA here is from genome assembly GCA_045592385.1 of Acutalibacteraceae bacterium. Lineage (GTDB taxonomy): Bacteria > Bacillota > Clostridia > Oscillospirales > Acutalibacteraceae > CAG-177. The sequence continues at coordinate 4,748 of JAZNUP010000076.1, read as the reverse complement.
TATTTACTCCTGCACCCGCGGCAGAGGAATTGCCTCCTCCCCCTCCCCCTCCGCCACCGCCCGTTGACGCCCCCGCTGAGCAGGGCGAGGCACCCGTGAGAGAGGACGTTGCCCAGTGGCCCGAAATTATTGAATATCTCAAAAAGACGGACGTACCACTTTCCGTTTTGCTTACAACCACCACGGCATTTATAAGCAGAGGAACAAAGCTTGTTATCTGCACGGATAACCCACTGCTTTTCGGCTTTATAAAATCCGAATCCCATTCAACCGAGCTGCGTAAGGCAATCTATGCCGTAACCGGCAAAAAGCTCGGCATTGCCATAAAGGACAATCCTTCGGCAAATCAGGTAAAGAAAAATCCCCTTGAAAATCTTAAATCAAAAATAAACGAATTTAACAGTAACGGAGGAAATTAAAATGAAAGCAAGAATTCCCAATCAGCCTCAGATGAACAGAAACGATATGATGAAGCAGATTCAGGAAATGCAGAATAATATGGCAAGAATTCAGGAAGAGGTTGAAAATACCGTATTTTCTTCTTCCGTAGGCGGCGGCGCCGTTGAAGTAAGCGTAAACGGCAAGCACGAGGTTACCGCTATCAACCTCAAGCCCGAGGTTGTTGACCCTGAGGATATCGAAATGCTTGAGGACCTTATTATGTCCGCTTTCAACGAGAGCCTTCGCAAGGCTAACGAAGCTATGGAAAAGGGAATGGAGCAGGCAAAAGGCGGCCTTTCAATTCCCGGTCTGTTTTAATCTATGGCAGGGTTTGCAGCTCCCCTTGAGGAGCTTATTGACCAATTCGCACGTCTGCCCTCTATCGGCAGAAAAAGTGCTCAGAGGCTCGCATTCCACGTGCTTTCAATGAAGCAGGAGGATGCCGAGAGATTTATCAATTCAATCAACACCGCACGCACGGCAATTCACCGCTGCTCCGTCTGCTGTAATCTTACGGACAGAGAGGTCTGCTCAATCTGCGATAATCCCGCAAGGGATAAAAGCGTTATCTGCGTTGTTGAAAATCCCAAGGACGTAAACGCAATTGAAAAAACTCACGAGTACAACGGTCTTTACCACGTGCTTCACGGCGCAATTTCCCCTCTTAACGATATAGGAATTGAGGATATCTGCGCAAAGGAGCTCATAAACCGCCTGCACGATGACGATATCAAGGAAATCATAATGGCAACCAACACCACCGTTGAGGGTGAAGCCACCGCTATGTATCTTTCAAGGCTCATAAAACCCATAGGCGTTAAAGTGAGCAGGCTGGCTTACGGAGTGCCCGTGGGAGCAGACCTTGAATTTGCGGATGAGGTGACTATCGTTAAGGCAATCGAGGGTAGAAACGACCTTTAAAAACGACGGTTTTCCACTTATACCGCGTGGAAAAAAATCGAAAAGTGTTGAAAGTTTTCCACTAATTAAACAGTTTTCAACACAAGGTTTTCCACAGTTTCCACTTTTACCCTCGTATGTTAAAATTTTTCACTTTTTATTCCACCGTCAAAAATTAAAAACTCAGGCTCCGTAATCTTTGGTTTTCAAGGCTTGCGGCAGTTTTCAACACTTTCAACACCCCCTACTACTACTACTATAATAATGATATTATTCATTGATATTAAGGAGGCAATCTTCGATGAAATTTATATGCAATACCGTTGAGCTTTCTCAGGCGTGCCAGAACGTGCAGAGAGCAGCTTCCAACAAAACAGCTATCCCTGCAATTGAAGGTATTCTGCTTGATGCATCGGGTTCACAGCTCACCCTTACGGGCTACGACCTTGAAATGGGAATAACAACCTCCATTGCATCAAGAGTTGAAGCTCAGGGAACGATTGTCCTCAACGCTCACACTTTCAGCGATATTCTTAAAAGACTCCCTGCCGATACCGTTACCGTTGAATGCGATGCAAGAAACATAGCTTCAATCAAGAGCGGCGATGCTGAATATACTCTTATAGGCATTTCTGCCGATGAATATCCCGAGCTTCCCGGCGTAAAGAACGGATATCCCATAGTTATAGACCAGCTTCTTTTAAAGGATATGGTAAGAAAAACTATCTTCTCCGTTGCGGTTAAGGACAGTAAGGCTGTTCACACAGGCGTTAAGTTTGAAATTGAGGAAAATCATATAAGACTTATTGCCGTTGACGGTGTCCGCCTTGCAATCAGAAACGAGCCTATCAATTACAGCGGTGAAGCTCTTTCGTTTGTTGTTCCCTCAAAGACTCTTTCAGAGGTTGTAAAGCTTATGAGCGAAACGGGCGGTGAGGTTAATCTCGGCGTCGGCAAAAGACACATTACCTTTGAGCTTGAGGGCTACAGCATCATTTCCCGTCTTCTTGACGGTGAATTCTTAAATTACAAAGCCGCTATCCCCTCAACCACCAGAACGGTTGTAAACGTAAACACAAGATCAATGCTTGAGAGTATTGACAGAGCCTCACTTATCATCACCGATAAGCTCAAGAGCCCCGTTAAATGCGTTTTTGCGGACTCTATGATTAATATTTCTTCTTTCACCTCTCTCGGCAGCGCAAATGACCGTCTCCCCGCAAAAATCGAGGGTGATAATTGCATTATCGGCTTTAACAATAAGTATATGCTTGAAGCGCTCAGAGTCTGTGACACAGACGAAGTAAGAATTATGCTCAACGGTTCAATTTCTCCCATTCTTATTGCTCCCCCCGAGGGCGATTCTTACATTTTCTTAATTCTCCCCGTGAGGTTGAAGGCTAATGAAGATTAAAGTTAAGGTTAAAGAAAAACAGAAGGTTGTCAGGAAGATTGACAGCGATTTTATCCGCCTTGACGCTTTCCTTAAGATGTGCGATGCTGTTCAGACGGGCGGTCACGCAAAAATTGTTATTCAGGAGGGCGAAGTGCGCGTAAACGGCGAGGTCTGCACTCAGCGAGGCAAAAAGATGCGTGCAGGCGACTGGGCGGAATTTGAAAATATTATCTACTGTGTTGAGTGATTTATGAGAGTTATAAGCCACAGCTCAAATAATTTCCGCAATCTCAAAGAATCTTTCTTTGAGGCTGACCCGTCAATGAACGTAATTTTCGGCGAAAACGGTCAGGGAAAAACAAATATAATTGAAAGCATCTGGCTTTTTACGGGCTGTTACAGCTTCCGTACCCATAAGAATATTCAGCTTATCTGTGACGGTGAGGAAAAGGCTGAATCCACGCTGAATTTTTTTTCAGGCGCAAGGGAACAGACCGCTGAAATGACTGTTTCAAAAAAGAAGGAGATTATTCTCAACGGCTCACTTTGCGATTCACCGAGAAGAATGCTCGGCGAATTCTGCGCGGTTGTTTTTTCCCCCTCCACTCTTTCAGTTATAAAGGACGGCCCGTCAGACAGAAGAAAGCTTATTGATATTGCAATAAGTCTCATAAAGCCGAATTATGCGGTAATTCTGTCGCGTTATCTGCGCGCTCTCAACCAGAGAAACAATCTTTTGAAAAAGGTGAGTGAAAATCCTGAGTTTCAGAGCTACCTTGAGCCGTGGGACGATGCTTTATCTACTCTCGGCGCAAAGGTTATAAGATACAGGATTGATTATCTTAAAAGACTCGGCGAGCTTTCGGCTCAGATTTATTCGGGCATCAGCTCTTCGAGGGAGAGTTTTTCTCTCGCTTACAGCTTTTGTAAGGAAGATGATGACCCGGACGAGGCTGAAATCAAAAAAAGGCTTGAGGAGCATCTTTTTAAAAGCAGGGAAGCGGATTTCAAGCGTCTTTACACCCAGAGCGGTCCGCACAGTGACGATTTGATTTTTTCGCTTGACGGAAGGGATGCCAGATTTTACGGCTCTCAGGGTCAGCAGCGTTCGTGTGCTCTTGCACTCAAGTTAAGTGAAGCGTCAATTATGGGCGAAATCACGGGCGAAGCTCCCGTTGTGCTGCTTGATGACGTTATGAGCGAGCTTGACGAAGGCAGGCAGAAATTTATTCTTAATTTTCTTGATAACTGGCAGGTCTTTATAACCTGCTGTGACCCGTCGCAGCTTCTGCGCTCGGAAACCGGCAAGGTTTTTGAGGTAAAGCAGGGTAAAATCAATCAGATTTAATTGGCTAAGGAGTAATTATGTATCTTCATCTCGGTCTTGATAAGGTAGTTGTGTTTGACGATATAATCGGAATTTTTGACCTGGACACTTCCACCGTTTCAAAAAATACAAGAACCTACCTTGCAAAATCTGAAAAAAGAGGCGAGGTTGAAAACGTCTGCAACGATTTGCCGAAATCCTTTATAGTATGCAGCGAGAAAAAGGGAGATAACAAGGTCTATATCTCGCAGATTTCTTCCCAGACTCTCCTGAAGCGTACTTCATTTGTAAGCAGCCTTACAAACGTATAGTTGCAATAATATAATGTATATCTATATAATAACACCCATAAAGATATATAAAGGCGCGCATAAAGAAACATATAAAGATACATAACAGTGCTTGTAATAAGCCGTTTATGCCGCCTTGCGGAATCGGCGCAAAAATTTTTAAAATAAAATCAATTTAGGTATTGATTTTTAAATAAAAGTGTGGTAACATACTTTGGCAATGTAAATGCGCTGGTAGCTCAGTTGGATAGAGTGTTTGGCTACGAACCAAAAGGTCAGGGGTTCGAGTCCCTTCCAGCGCGCCAAGTAAACGCTGTAACCGTAAGGTTGCGGCGTTTATTTTTTGTATTAAAGGGACTCGAAGGACGAGCGGTGCAGAGCAACAGTCCGGTGG
>JAZNUP010000075.1:0-18310 GCA_045592385.1 Acutalibacteraceae bacterium | reverse complement strand
CTTCAACCATCTGCGCCTCACGCAGTTCCTCTTTTGTAGGCATTCTTACCTTTTTACGGTAAATTTCTTTTGTTTTCTCTAAAATATTTTTCATTTTTTCGCCCTCCTGTAAATATTACTATGGTAATTGTTGGCGAGGTATGATAAAATAATACAGAATATTGAAAAAAATAAGTAAAGGATTAAGGTATCTGCTATGAATTTCTATCCCTTTAAGCTTAAACCCTTTGTTTCGGAAACAATCTGGGGCGGCACAAGACTGATTGAAGAATACGGCGTTGTAACAGAAAAAGACAATGCCGCCGAGGGCTGGATGCTTTCCTGCCACGAATCGGGACTCTGCCACATAGATAACGGCCCTCTTACAGGCAAAACCCTCAGGGAAATCTGCCTTGAAAATCCCGAAATCTGCGGCGAAAATGCAAAGAATTTTTCCGATTTTCCCATTCTTATAAAGTTTATTGATGCAAGAGACGACCTTTCCGTTCAGGTTCACCCCACCGCTGAATACTGTAAAGCAACCGGCAAGGGAGAGAGCAAAACCGAATGCTGGTATGTGCTTGATACCGCCCCTGGTGCAAGTCTTCTGCTTGGATTCAAAGATAAAATCAGCAGTGAAGAATTCAAAGCCGCCATTGAAGAAGGCAAGGTACTTGACTGCATTGAAAGAGTCAACGTAAAGAAGGGCGATTTCTTCTTTATCGAATCAGGCACATTACACGCCATCTGTAAAGGCGTTTTACTTGCCGAAGTACAGGAAAGCTCCAACACAACTTACAGAATTTTCGATTATAACAGACCCGGAAAAGACGGTAAACCAAGGGAATTGCACGTTCAGGATGCTGTTGCGGTTACAAAATGCGAGCCCTACACTCCCTCCGAATATTGTAAAGATAATTCACTTTACAATGGCACAAAAAAAGAGCTTGCAGACTGCCCTCTTTTCAAGGTATCCGAGCTCAATATTTACGGCGGATTCTCGCTTGTTGCCGATGAAAAATCCTTTGTTTCACTCCTTGTTTTGGAAGGCGAAGGCTCTCTTTCCGCATCATCGGGCGCTCTCCCCCTTAAAATGGGTGACAGTGTTTTTATCCCCGCATCCTCCGGAATAATCAGCCTTGAAGGCGATATGCGAATTTTAGAAACCACTATTTAAGGTAAGGTAAATTATGGCAACAGTCAGCGCACAAAACTTAACAATGGACTTTACAGGCAAAATCCTTTTTCACGACGTTTGCTTTGAAGTGCATCCGGGTGAGCATGCGGGTCTTATAGGAGCCAACGGTACGGGCAAAACCACGCTTTTTAAGCTTATAAAAGGCGAGCTCGAAGCGACCGAGGGTAACCTTTTCATATCCAAAAATATAAAAGTAGGTTACCTTGAGCAGCATGCCTGCGCAGGCTCAAAGCGCGCCGTTATAGATGAAGCCATAAGTGTTTTTGAGCCTCTTATGCTCATTGAAGCCGAACTTGATGAAATCGCCCTCTCCATTGACGACAGAATGGGTGATATTCAGGCTCTTATTGAGCGTCAGCAGGAGCTTTATGAAAAATTTGAAGCACAGGGCGGACTCACCTACAAAAGCCGCACGCGCTCTGCCCTGCTCGGTCTTGGATTTGAGGAAAGAGATTTGTTTATCCCCTGTGATAAGCTCAGCGGAGGTCAGCGCTCAAAGCTGAGTATGTGCAAGCTTCTGCTCAGTGATTCCGATTTACTTTTGCTTGACGAGCCTACCAACCACCTCGATATTGCCGCAACGGAATGGCTTGAGAGCTTTTTGCTTGCTTTCAAAGGCTCGGTCATTGTAATATCGCACGACAGATACTTCCTTGATAAGGTCACGGATAAAACACTTGAGCTCTCACACGGCGTTATGCACTCTTCAAAGGGTGGCTACACAAGATATATGCAGCTCAAGGAAGAGAGAATAGAGAGCGAAAGACGCCGGTACGAAAACGAAATGGCTGAAATCAAGCGACTTGAAGCAATGATTGCAAAGCAGATTGAGTTCGGCCAGGAGCGCAACTATATAACCATCGAAAGCAAAAAGAAAATGATTGAGCGCAAAAAAGCAGCATTGGTTGTGCCCGAAGGCAGAAGCGCCGCCGTGCGCATCAAATTTTCCCCCGTTGCTCAGACGGGAAACGAAGTGCTCAACGTCACCTCGCTAACTAAATCCTTTTCTGATAAAACACTCTTTGAAAATGCAGAGCTTCATATAAGAAAAGGCGAAAGGGCTTTCATTCTCGGTCCCAACGGCTGCGGTAAAACTACGTTTTTGCGCATTTTAACAAAACAGGTATCTCCCGATTGGGGAAGCTTTTCCTTCGGCGCAAACGTCAAAACAGGATATTTTGACCAGAGCCTTGAAAACATAACGGGCGGTAAAACGGTAATTGACGAAATATGGGATGAACACAAAAGCTTTACCGAAACCACTGTGCGCAATTATCTTGCAATGTTCCTCTTCAGGGGGGATGACGTTTTCAAGCAGGTTGATAATCTCAGCGGTGGCGAAAAAGCAAAGCTCTGCCTGCTCAAGCTTATGCTTTCAGGCGCAAACGTGCTTTTGCTTGACGAGCCTACCAATCATCTTGACATCCCGTCAAGGGAGGCTCTTGAGGATTCACTGAGTGATTTTGACGGAACGGTTATTGCCGTTTCGCACGACAGATATTTTATAAATAAGCTCGCCTCCCGTATATATCACCTCACAAAAGAGGGATTTGAAAAATCCGACGGCGGCTACGACGATTATATTCAGCGCCTTGCGGCAAACGCTCTTGTGAAAGAGACCAAAGCTGCTCCTAAGGTCAACGAATACAAGCTTCGCAAAGAGCGTGAAAGCGAAATCAACCGCCTTAAAGGCAAAATCACCAGAGGCGAAGCAAAGATTGATGAGCTGGACGCTGAAATTTCCGCACTCAACAACGCCCTTTCAACCCCTGAAATTTCATCCGATTACAATAAGCTTATGGAAACCACTCAGAAAATTGAAGAACTCACCGCTGAGCAGGAAGCTCTTATGAACGAATGGGAGCAATGGAATCTGCGCCTCAGTGAGCTTACAGAATAATTCAAAAGGATTTTTACAATGCTTGAAATCAAACCGTATTGCGATGCATACAAAGAGGATTTGCGTGAGGTTTGCCTCAACACCGCCTTTCCTCAGGCTCGCGAGCCAAAAAACCGCAATTATCTTTTAAATTCATACTGCGATTATTACCTTGAAAACGAACCGTCAAGCTGCTTTGCCGCAGTTGATGAAAACGGCGTTGCACAGGGTTATATTCTGTGCGCTCCGTGCCACAAGAAATACCGTAAGCTTGTCCGCCCGTATGCGAAACGAGCGGCAGAATCAGGTTTTGAAATGGCACTTGAAGGTATAAGTGAGCGTGCTGTGCTTGCGGCTTTTTCAAGGCAATACCCTGCCCATCTTCATATTGACATAAATCCCGGATTTCAGGGTCAGGGCACAGGCGCAAAGCTTATGAACACCCTGCTTTCACACCTTAAAAATACGGGTGTTAAGGGTGTTATGCTCATAGTTAGCTCCGGTAACAAGGGAGCAATCAGATTTTACCTGAAATGCGGCTTCAAAAAGACTGCTCAGCTTGGCCCCGGCACGGTAATGACTTATACTTTTTGAATCAGTAATCTCATATGTCCGAAATGCAATATCTTACGCACATCCGGGCATTTTTCTCTTTGACATACACTCGTATGCCTGCATTGAAGAAATGCCCGACTGCACGAAACCTGTTGTATTTCAGATGCGAAGCAGTTTTGAAAGAGAAGATTTTCGTCACAGCGAAGCGAAAATCTGCAGGAATATGAGGTTATTTAAAAGATTTTCAACGATGCTGTGGCGGAAATATATCTTTCAAAACCATATTAATTACTGATTCAAAAAGTACAAATTAAGGTGATTGAAATGCTTAAATATGCTGTAATAGGAACAAGTTGGATTACACAATCCTTCATCGACGGTGCAAAGCTCGATAACAAGATGCAGTTGAGCGCCGTATATTCAAGAAGTGAAGAAAAAGGGCGCGAATTTGCTCTCAAAAACGGTGTTGACCGTGTTTTCACTTCGCTCGATGAGCTTGCAGACAGCGACGTTGACGCAGTCTACATAGCAAGCCCGAATTCTCTTCACGCCTCACAGAGCGAAATTATGCTCAAGGCAGGCAAACACGTTTTGTGCGAAAAACCGATAACAATCACTCCTGACGAGCTCGTTTATCTTCAGGGGCTTGCAAAAAAGAATTCCGTAATCTATGCAGAAGCAATTATGCATATGTATAACCCTGCCAGAAAGCTTCTTGCGCAGGCCATGGAAAGAATTGGTCATATCACCAGCGCACATTTTGATTTTTCTCAGCTTTCCTCAAAATATCCGGCATACAAAAACGGTGAGCTTCCCAATATTTTTAATCCCGCTTTCGCTACGGGTTGCCTTGAAGACCTCGGCATTTACTGCGTTTACCCTGCCGTTGATTATTTCGGTATGCCCAAGAGAATCGGCGCACTTTCTTATTTTATGGAAAGCGGTGCCGACGGTTGCGGCGGTGCGGCACTCTGCTATAATGCTCAGCACGTAACGCTCACCTACTCAAAGCTCGGCCAAAGCAGGCTGGGCTCTCAGATATTCGGCGATGCAGGCACAATTACAATCGGCTCAATTTCTCAGCTTACCGATATCAGCATCATTTATAATGACGGCACTGCCGAAAGAATCACGGGCGATATTCCGAAAGAAAGACTTATGGGCAATGAAGCCTCTCTTTTTGCCGATATAGTTGCCGACCCTGAAGGTCACGCGGATTTTTACGGTGAACTTTGCGATACCGCTCTTAAAACAAGCAAGATTATGGCCGAAATCCGCAAGCAGGCAGGCATACACTTTGATGAATACAAGGAGATAAAATGAATCTTCAGCAACAGTTAAAGGAATATTTGCTCTCTCAGGGCGTTTCGGACGTAGGCTTTTCCTTTACCGAAAGCGGCGCCCCTGACGGGCTTGGTTACACCGTAAGCATTGCGGTGCGTCTTTCCCCTGCCATAATAAAAGAAATCGGTTCAGAACCCACTCACACATATTTCAACCATTATAGAACGGTTAACGCCTTTATTGACCGCGCGCTTTTACAATGCGGTCTTTTCCTGCAAAGTAAGGGTTACAATTATATAACCGTTGCCGCCTCCCAGAGCATTAATGCCGAGGGTTGGAATTACAGCGGAAGATTTTCGCATAAGCAGGCGGCCGTTGCAGCGGGTATGGGCTCAATAGGCAGAAACTCTCTGTTCATACACAAAGATTTCGGCTCGCTTGTGCGTCTTGGCACTCTTTTTACAGATTGTCCGTTTGTGGTTGAAAAAGCAGAAGCCGTTGACGTTTGCGGCGAATGCAGAGCCTGTGTTGAAGCCTGCCCTGCCCACGCAATCAAGGGCGGTAAATGGTCTCGGGAAACGGCACGGGAGGAAATTTTCGACCCTGAAAAATGCAGTAACTATATGAAATCCGCTTTCAAGCACATCGGACGCGGTGCGGTTTGCGGAATTTGTATGAGAGTTTGTCCTAAAAACAAGCTTTAATGTTTTTACATATCCAATAAATCTGATTAACAGGCGGCGGAGCAAGGCTGAAAATCTGCTCCGCCGTATTTTTAATTTCTTCAAACTCAATTGTTATTTCACCTGAGCTGTCGCCCAATCGGTTTGATTGTGAAACAAAGACCTGCTCGGCTTTTGTTGCACCGTCACTTATAAGCTGTGCCCTCTCGTTTATGACAATAACCGCCCCTGCAACGCTTACAGCAACCGCCACACACGCAACAACGGCAAAATATACTTTAACAAGTTTCATTTTGTATCTCTTTCTTTCAGGTATATTGCTTCAACAGATTTGCAAGAGAATCCGCAACCATAGCCCCTGCATAAACAGCTTCCTGAAGCGTATTTGCATCGCTGCCCATTTCAAGCAGAATTCCGCAGTAAGACATATCCATATTATATTTACGCGGTGAAAACAAAACAGGCCTCATAAGTCCCTCATACTGATTCTGTGCCTGCCGCTGAAGAGCCAGAGCAAAGCGCAGATTCTTTTCCCAATCAGGAAAATCCTCAACCTTCCCCTCCTCAACACCCGTAATAATCATCACCTGTGCGGATTTTCTGCCGTTTATAACTGCAGTAGGAGCAATTTTTTCTTTGTCTGAGGGATGTATGGCATCACGGTGAACATCAATCACAACCCTGATGCTCGGATATTTTTCAAGATATTCCGAAACAGTGCTGCGTGAATGTCCGTATGCGCCGGAATAACTGTCATCGTGTATAACCTTATCGTGAATTACACCTATCCCGTGTTCTTTCAGCACTCTTACAATTTCTGTTCCGACCCTTACAACGTTGCGGTTTTCATCGTTAGTTCTGTCTTTGTATCCTTTAAAAAAATTCTTATTCTCTGTCATCTGATACCCCTCGGAGGTGTGAGAATGAAAAATCAGAACCGTGGGGTCAGCTATATTTTCTATTTCAAGCTCCGCCTTCTCCTCAAGCTTTTTTTCAATGTCAAGCGATTGCTGCGTGGAGGTGGTATTTCTCACAAACACGTTGCCGAAGCTGTGAGTAGCCTGATAGTCGGTATAGAACTTCTCCGTGATTTTTCCTGCCGCTTTATCGTCCGTAAGCAACGCGGCATACTTTTTTTCCAGTTCAATTACATCGGCAGGAATGCTGAAGGACTTAACGCTCTGCGATATTTTCTGTTGAGTCTGCTCCTGCGAAGCCTGCTGATCATCTTCGCTTTCAGGTAAAAAATCAACTTCACGTACCACAAGCGAATATGCTCCCTCAGGCATCACCAGCCCTGCGGCGGCAAGTGCAATTTTTCCCGTAATGCCCGGCACGCACATAACAGAAACAATGCAAGCACTCAGAATCCCGCACAAAACCGAGCTTAACGGAAAAGCTTTTTTCATCCTCATCCCCCCTGACATACATAATATATATGCCGTCAGGGGCATCAAAATGCAAAATCAGCCCTAAGAGAATATGATTTTGTAACCCTTTTGTATCTTTTTGTAAATCTTTTGAAATTGAAATCCCGGATAATAGGAGTTATAATATGAGTAACTTAAATCTAAAAATTCTTATTGTGATATTACTTCCTTTTCATTTTTTTGTTCCACTCATGCAGAAAGCAGGCCGAACGGTCTGCTTTTTTGCATTTATCAGGCTGTAAGAATCAATATATCCTCAGCGCTCAGATGCGGCTGAAAAGCACAGTTGAGCGCAAGGGCTGAAAACTTTGACGCTCTTTCAATCAGCAAATCTATCTCCCTCGGAGTCACCACCATATCTCCGCATTCTCCGTCACCGCTACCCAATGCCGATGCGTTTATGACCGTCGGAACTCCGAGAGAAAACACGGGCACACCCAGCACGGTTGAATCAATCAACGCGCGTGAATTTCCTACCCCCGACCCGGGAATGATTCCCGTATTTGATATCTGCACAGTACATCCGAGCCTTGAAACCTCCCTTGCCGCCAGAGCATCAACCGCAATCACCATATCGGGCTTGATTTTTGAAACTATTCCCGCTATCGCTTCTGCGGATTCAATTCCAGTTTCACCGAGCACACCTGCACAAAATGCGGATACACACCTCAATTCGCCAAGACCAAGAGACTTTGCAAGCTCCGCTTCAATGTGACGTGTCGGCAAAAGCATAGATGCACATTTCGGACCGAAGGCATCGGGTGTGATTTTTGCATTACCCAACCCCGCAACAAGCACGTGACCCTGCTTCGGAAAAATATCCCGCAACTCATCAATGAGGGCTTCAAGTCCGCCTGAATCTATCAGCTGAGCCTGCCTGAAAAACGGTTCAACCTCCACCGTTATATATTTGCCTACGGGTTTTCCAATGGCTTTTGCGGAGTCCGAATCCGTAACCTGAATACGCGTTATCCTTGCACCGCGCTTCTCCTCGCACTCATAATGCACTCCTTCAGGTGTGTTTTTTCCTAAAATTTCACGCCTTTCGAGGGTTAAATCTGTTCTGAAATCCATATTTTTAATCTCCCGGCATATTATTTTAAAAAAAGCTTGATTTTTTTAAATCAATTTAGTATTATATTTTAGGTTGAATTCAAATATTTTTTGAATATTTCTTGCAATTGTAAAAAAACTGTGATATTATAATCACCTGTACAACACAAAGGAGGTGTCACGATGCCCAACATTAAGTCAGCAAAGAAGCGCGTTATCGTCAACAAGACTAAGGCTGCAAGAAACAAGTCCCGCAACACAGCTCTCAAGACCGCTATCAAAAAGGCAAATGCCGCTGTAGCAGCTAAGTCTGCAGATGCTCCCGAGCTTGTAAATCTTGCTATAAAGAAGGTTGACCAGGCTGCAGCAAAGGGTCTTATTCATAAGAACAACGCTGCTCACAAGAAGTCTGCTCTCGCAAAGCTTCTCAACGAGGCATAAGTTAATAGGGGAATCCTATGCGTTTCGGCTGCAGTTTTTTGGCTGCGGCCGTTAAATTTTATTGACAAACATTCCTTTTAAGTGTATAATTAGAATGATAATTTTTTAACACTTATCAACGGAGGTAAAAAAATGGATTGCTTCAAGAAAGTTCTCAAGGTTATTGCTATCGTTCTCGCTGTCGCAGGCGTAGTTGCAGGCGCTTATTTCCTTATCAAGAAGATCTCTGATAAGAAAAAGGCTGAAGCTGACAATGAGGAAAATTACGTTTCCTGCTCCTGCTGCGAAGCATAACAAAAGTTAAACCCGCTGCAAAAACACGGAGTGTTTTCACCCCGTGTTTTTTATTTTTCTTTCGGCTTTGCCAAAAATGATGCTGTAAGTCCGCACATTACAGCCGCCGTTATTCCCGCACTTGATGCGGTAAGCGGTCCCGTTATTACTCCGAGCAAGCCATCCTTTGCTATCGCTTCTTTTACGCCGTTTGCCATTGCGTATCCGAATCCCGTTAGAGGCACGGTTGCCCCTGCCCCCGCCCATTCAACAAGCGGCTCGTAAATCCCGAAGCCCGTTAGCACTACCCCCGCCGTTACAAACATCACAAGTATTCTTCCCGGGGTAAGTTTTGTCAGATCAAGTAGTATCTGACCTATAACACATATTGCTCCGCCAACAAGAAATGCCTTGGCAAGACTGAGAAAAATTTCCATAATTCTCTCCGTTTCACTTTTATTTACTTTTAGTATCTTTTGACCCGCCTTGTTTATTCCGTTATTTATTAAGAAAGTAATAAGTTTTTAAAATATTATCTAACTTGCTATTGACAAATCCTTTAATTATTAATAATATAATTTAAGAGCTATTATTGCTTATTTATTTAAATTACCAATTAATAAACAAATCATAAAAAAGGAGTTATTATCATGGTATTTGAAAAAATTAAGAAGATCGTTACAGAGCAGCTTGAAGTAGACGAAAGCATCATCACTCTTGACGCTTCCATCACCTCCGACCTCGGCGCTGACAGCCTTGACCTCGTTGACCTTGCTATGTCAATCGAAGACGAATTTGACATTGAGCTCAATGACGACGCTCTTGAAACCATCAAGACCGTTGGCGATATGGTTCGCTTTGTAGAGGACAACACCTAATCTTATCTCAGTTTTACCGAAAGGAAGTTATCAGTTTTGGCCGATCAGAACAAACTCGTAAAAGAAATCACCTCTATGGATGAGGATTTTGCCAAATGGTACACCGACGTAGTTAAAAAAGCAGAGCTTGCTTCCTACTCAGGTGTTCGCGGATGTATGGTTATAAGACCTTACGGCACCGCACTTTGGGAGAATATCCGCAACGACCTTGATTCACGTTTCAAGGCAACAGGTCACGAAAACGTTATGATGCCTATGTTTATCCCCGAAAGCCTCCTTCAGAAGGAAAAGGACCACGTTGAAGGCTTTGCTCCCGAGGTTGCATGGGTTACTCACGGCGGTGAAGAGAAGCTTCAGGAGCGCCTTTGCGTGCGCCCTACTTCCGAAACCTTGTTCTGCGACCATTACAGTGAAGTCATCCATTCATATAAGGACCTTCCCAAGCTCTACAATCAGTGGTGCTCGGTTGTCCGTTGGGAAAAGACTACCCGCCCCTTCCTCAGAACTATGGAGTTCTTCTGGCAGGAGGGTCATACAATGCACGAAACAGCTGAAGAAGCTATTGAAGAAACCGAGCGTATGCTCAACGTTTACGCCGATTTCTGCGAGCAGAGTCTTGCAATCCCCGTTGTAAAGGGTAAAAAGACCGATAAGGAAAAGTTCGCAGGCGCTGAATCCACCTACACCATCGAAGCTCTTATGCACGACGGTAAAGCTCTCCAGAGCGGTACCTCCCACTATTTCGGTGACGGATTCTCACACGCATTCAACATCACCTTTACCGGCAGAGAGAACACAATCCAGTATCCTCACCAGACATCATGGGGTATGAGCAGCCGCATCATCGGCGCTATCATTATGACCCACGGTGACGATAACGGTCTTGTTCTTCCCCCTGCAGTTGCTCCCGTTCAGGTTGTTATTGTTCCTATTGCAACTCATAAGCCCGGCGTTACCGAAAAGGCTCAGGAGCTTTGTGAGCGTCTTCAGAAGAGCTTCAGAGTTAAGCTTGACCTTTCCGATAATTCAGCTGGCTGGAAATTTGCCGAATACGAGATGAAGGGTGTTCCTCTTCGCCTTGAAATCGGCCCCAAGGATATAGAAAAGAATCAGTGCGTTCTTGTACGCAGAGATAACCGTGAAAAATCCTTCGTAAGCCTCGATTCTCTTGAGGAAGAGATTACCGCTCACCTTAAAGCACTCCACGATGCCCTCTATCAGAAGGCTCTTGAGCGCAGAGAAGAAATGACTTACACTGTTTCCAACCTTGATGAAATGATTGAAAACGCCACCAACCGCCCCGGCTTCATCAAAGCTATGTGGTGCGGTGAGCTTTCTTGTGAAGAAAAACTCAAGGAAGTTGCAGGCGTTACTTCACGTTGCATACCCTTCGAGCAGGAAGCAATTACCGATACCTGCGTTTGCTGCGGTAAGCCTGCAAAGCATATGCTCTACTGGGGCAAAGCTTATTAATAATGTTTTTAACTCAAGGGGCTGTAACAGCCCCTTGTTTTAATTGAGAGGTATTATTATATGATTCTTAAAAACGCTTACATTTATAACACTGATTTTGAAAAAATCAAAGCAGATATTGAAACAGAAAACGGAACTATCAAAACAATCGGTGAAAACCTTTCAGGCACTGATGAATACGATTTCGGCAGCTGCGTTATTCTGCCCGGTTTTATTGATATACACACCCACGGTTGCGTTGGCTACGATACCACGGGCGGTGATCCCGAATCCGCCGCAAAAATGTCCGAATGGCTTGTTACAAACGGCGTAACGTCATTTTGCCCCACTTCAATGACAATAGACGTTGAAAGTCTGAAAAAAGCCTTCTCTTACGTTGCAGACACCATGGGTAACGAAAAAGGTGCTTACATTCACGGTATCAATATGGAGGGTCCTTTCATATGTGAGGCTAAAAAAGGTGCTCAGGCGGCCGAGAATATACTCAAGCCCGATATTGAAGTATTCAACGAACTCAATTCTATATGCCCCGTAAAGCTTGTTGACATCGCTCCCGAGGTTGACGGCGCTGTTGAATTCATAAAAAAGGCAAAAGAATATTGCACTGTTTCTGCCGCTCATTCCAACGCTACTTACGAAGAGGGAAAAGCAGGTATTGATGCGGGTATCACTCACGCAACCCACCTCTACAACGCTATGCCTCCCTTCGCTTCACGTAAACCCGGTCTTCCGGGCGCTGTAATTGACAGTGAGAGTGTCCGAGCAGAGCTTATATGCGACGGTTTCCACATCGCCCCTGCTGTTTTGAGAATTACAATGAAGGCTCTCGGCGAAGACAGAAGCATTGTAATAAGCGACTCGATGATGGCGGCAGGTATGCCTGACGGAGAATACAGCCTCGGTGGCCAACAGGTATTTGTTAAAAACGGTGATGCTCTGCTTGCTGACGGCACCATCGCAGGAAGCACTACCAACATTTTTGCCGAATTTAAAAATCTCTTAAGCTTCGGCGTAAACGAAAAACAGGTTATAAAATCCTGCACCATAAACCCCGCAAAAGCAATCGGAGCTGACTCTTTTACCGGCAGCATAGAGGAAGGCAAGAATGCGGATTTACTTGTTCTTTCCGGCGATATGCAGAGCATAAAAGCTGTTTTTGTTAAGGGTAAAAAAATCGTGTAATCAGCGTTTGCAGGACTTCCTGCAATTTGATTTTTACCCTATTAACCGTGCATACAAAAAACGATGCATTTATGCATTATTCAACACCAAAAATGCTTGTAAAGTAAAAATCTTTACCCTGTGGAAAACCTTGTGGAAAAAGTGGAAAACTTTGATTTTAATTCTATTTTGACACTAAAACGGTAAAGTTTTTAACTTTACAGGCGTTTTTATTTCTATATTTGCAAAATAACGCGTTTGAATATTCACAATCGGTGCATATTGAAAACTGCAGGATTTGCACTTTAGCCTGGCAAAAACTTTTCATTTTTTGGCATAAAAAGAGACCGCAGTAACCGGATTTAAGTTCGGATTCTGCGGTCTGTTTTTTTTATTTTAACCGGCGTTACCCTGCGAATGCCTCGGGGTTACCTTAGGCGGCATTGCGGGCTTTTTGCGGGTCTTATTGGGGTTGTACTCAATAAGAGGCTCAGCACCTTCATTGACGCATTTTGAGGTAATGCAAACACGCTCCACCGTGGGATTGGAGGGAACCTCGTACATAATGGGAAGCAATACGCTTTCGATTATGGAACGCAGTCCTCTTGCGCCTGTCTTCTTTTCGAGCGTCTTTTCTGCCATCGCCTCTATTGCGGACATATCGAAATCAAGCTCAACTTCATCTGCCGCAAACAGAGCCTTATACTGCTTTATAAGAGCGTTCTTGGGCTCAGTCATTATGCGTACAAGAGCGTTTTTATCAAGCTCATTGAGAGCGGCAATAACGGGAAGTCTGCCCACCAGCTCGGGAATGATTCCGAAACGAACCAAATCCTGATGAATAGCCTTTGAAAGCAGATTTTCCTTTTCAATGTCTGCCTTGGTTCTGATTTTAGTTTCAAATCCGAGGGCAGAGCCGCCTACACGTTTCTCAATAATCTTCTCAATTCCGTCAAATGCGCCGCCGCAAATAAAGAGGATATTTGACGTGTTCACCTGAATAAATTCCTGCTGAGGGTGCTTTCTGCCGCCCTGGGGAGGAACATTGGAAACAGTGCCTTCAATTATCTTGAGCAACGCCTGCTGAACGCCTTCGCCGCTTACGTCTCTTGTAATAGAAGGATTTTCACTCTTTCTTGCTATTTTATCTATTTCATCTATATAGATAATTCCGCGCTCAGCTCTTTCAATAGCGAAGTGAGCCGCCTGGATGAGCCTGAGAAGAATATTCTCTACATCCTCACCAACATAGCCCGCCTCGGTAAGAGTGGTAGCATCGGCAATAGCAAAGGGAACGTCAAGTATTTTTGCCAAAGTCTGAGCAAGCATTGTTTTACCAACACCTGTGGGTCCAAGAAGAAGAATATTACTCTTCTGGATTTCCACATCAGAGTTGTTTATCATACCTACTCTTTTATAGTGGTTGTATACAGCAACGCTCAGTGACATCTTAGCCTCGTTCTGCCCTATAACGTACTCATCAAGTTTTGCCTTGATTTCCTTGGGCTTGGGGAGGTTATCTACTCTGAAATCAGAGCGGTGCCTTTTGGGTGAGGCCGGTTCCGAATCAAGAATTGATTGGCAAAGCTCAATACATTCGTCACAAATGTAAACACCGGGGCCTGCAATGAGCTTATCTACCTGATCCTTCGTTTTATGGCAGAACGAACAGATAACCGGTCTTTCCTTTCTGTCATCATCTCTTGGCATTGTTGCCTCCTGTAATTTATCTTGATGCGATTACCTTGTCAACAAGACCGTATTCGCATGCTTCCTGAGCAGTAAGATAATTATCACGCTCGGTATCCCTTGCGATTTCCTCAATTGGCTTTCCTGTGTTTTCGGACAGGATTTTATTGAGCTTATCTCTTGTGCGCAGGATATGGTCGGCAGCTATTTTGATTTCAGTTGCCTGACCTCTTGCTCCGCCGAGAGGCTGGTGAATCATAATTTCACTGTTGGGAAGAGCATATCTCTTGCCCTTTGCTCCCGATGAGAGCAGGAAAGCTCCCATTGATGCCGCCATTCCGACACAAATGGTTGAAACATCGCACTTGATGTAATTCATTGTGTCGTAAATAGCCATACCAGCAGTAACAGAGCCGCCGGGGCTGTTAATGTAAAGGCTGATATCCTTATCAGGGTCCTGACCTTCAAGGAAAAGCAGCTGAGCAACAACGATGCTTGCTGTTGTATCATTTACTTCATCTGAAAGAACAATGATTCTGTCATTTAAAAGACGGGAGAAAATGTCATAAGAACGCTCTCCTCTGCTGGTCTGCTCAACAACATACGGTACAAGTGCCATTATATTTCATTCCTTTCCTTATAGCTTTTCTTGTCCAATAACAATTATAGTTAGTTTTGCTCTGAATTATTCAGCAGCTTCTTCTTTCTTTTCTTCTGCCTTCTTGGGAGCTGCCTTTTTCTTAGCAGCGGGCTTTGCTTCGCCGTCAGCAGCCTTTGCAGCCTTCTTGGCAGCGGGCTTCTTCTCAGCCTTTTCCTCAGCTTCGCCCTCTTCCTTAGCCTTTGCAGCCTTCTTTGCTGCAGGCTTCTTTGCCTTAGCATTGTCGATTACGAACTTAACAGCTTCTTCGCGCTCGATCTGCTCAGCAACAGTCTTGGAAGCGATGATTTCCTTAATCTTTTCAACGTCGATCTGATACATCTCAGCCATCTTTGCATATTCTTCGTCAATACGCTCGTCAGAAGCCTTGATGCCCTCAAGCTTGATAACTGCTTCAACTGCAAGGTCAAGCTTAACCTGATTTACGGACTGTTCCTTAGCGGAAGCCTCAAATGCCTCACGGGTCATACCCATATAGGAAAGATATGTATCAAGGTCGATACCCTGCTGTGTGATTCTCTGAGCGAAGGAATCAACGTTTTCCTTAGCCTTTGCATCGAACATGCACTCGGGAATTTCAGCCTCAACGTTTTCTGCAAGAGCGGTAAGAACTGCATCTTCAAATGCTCTGTCAGCATCTTCGGTCTTTCTCTTGAGGATATCTTCCTCAACGCCCTTCTTGAGCTCAGCTACGGTTTCGTACTCGCCGAGATCCTTTGCAAATTCATCATCAAGCTCGGGAAGTTCCTTAACCTTGATTTCGTGAAGCTTAATCTTGAAAACTGCTGCCTTGGAAGCAAGCTCAGGTGCGTATTCCTCGGGGAAAGTTACGTTAACGTCAAATTCCTCGCCGATTTCGTGGCCGATAATCTGCTCTTCAAAGCCGGGGATAAAGGAACCTGAACCGATTGTAAGACTGTACTTTTCAGCCTTGCCGCCGTCAAATGCAACGCCGTCAACAAAGCCTTCAAAGTCGATAACTGCGATGTCACCGTCTTTTACCGCTCTGTCGTCAACGTCAACGATTCTTGCGCTTCTTTCAAGCATACGGTCAAGCTCTTCGCTGATTTCTTCCTTGGTAACCTTAACGGCTGCCTTCTCTGCAGAGATACCCTTGTACTGCTTAAGGGTAACTTCGGGCTTAACGGTAACTTTGAACTCGATATCAACGCCTTCAGTAACGTTCATATACTTAATGTCAAAATCATAGGGTGAGTCAACAGCATCAATGCCTGCTTCCTCATAAGCTGCCATAACAGCGGGGGAGAATACTGCATCAAGAGCATCCTCATAGAAAACTTCGCTTCCGTAGTACTTCTCGATAAGGCTTCTGGGAGCCTTGCCCTTACGGAAACCGGGAAGGTTGATGCTGCCTCTCTGCTTAAGATAAGCATCGTTAACAGCCTTGTTAAAGGTTTCGGCATCAACGGTGATTTCTACTGTGTAGGTGTTAGTGTCGGTTTTGTTTGCAGCTTTTAAGCTCATAATTTTCTACCTCCATTATTGCATTAACTCAATCATTATAGCAAATCAATTCAAAAATTTCCATACTGTATTTATATATAATTATTTTTTTATAATCACGCACAATAATTTAAAATAAAAGTGCTTTGTTTTGGTTAATTCACCTGTTTTCCCACACGGGAACCGGGCAAAAATCAACAAAATCTGCCGCAATAAGCGAAAATTTTATTGAATCCTTTTCTCCCACAAAGGCTGTAAAATGCGAAAAAGAGTGAAGATGACCGTAATAGCAACGCTTTACGTTTTCCTCAACAAGCACGTTATATATCTCATCACAGCACTGTGTAAGATTAAGCGGAGGGTAATGCAAAAACACAACGGGTTCAAGCCCCGTCTGCTTTGCTGCCGCAATGGAAGCCCTCAGCCTGCCTGCTTCCCTGAGAAGAACTTTTTTATCCGCATCGCTTTCGGCATCAAAGAACCACCCTCTTGTGCCGCACACCGCAAGTGAGCCTTCAGTGTAGGTATTATTGTGGAGAATGTTAAGAGTTGTCAGTCCGTTTTTTGCAAAAAACTCATCGGCTTTTTTCTTCGTTGCCCACCAATAATCGTGGTTGCCTTTCATAATAAGCTTTCTGCCGGGCAGACTGTCCAAAAACTTAAAATCCTCAAGCCCTTCTTCCATAGTCATTGCCCACGATATATCGCCGGCTATCACCACAGTATCCTCAGGGCGCACAACAGTTTCCCAGTTCTTTTTAAGTCTGTATTCATAATCGCTCCATCCGCGGAAAACATCCATTTTTTTACCCGTGGAAAGCGAAAGATGCGTGTCTGCAATCGCAAAAAGAGACATATGCCTGTCCTTTCCTGAAATAATAAGCCGCCCTTTTGTCAATAATACTTACTGCGGATGTAAATCCGACTAAATAAAAGGAGCTACCGCTAATGAAAAAGGTTCAGAACAAAGAAATCAGCTGTAATGCCAAAAACTGTGTTTTCCACAGCGGAACGGACGGCTGCGTTGCCGAAAAAATCCACGTTGAGCAGCCCTCAGCCTGCAACAGCGCTCAGACAAGCTGCGCAACCTTCAAAAACAAGAACAACAGCAACACTACCTGCTAAATTCCAAGCATACCCATAACAACTTTTTCCATTGAAGAGCTGTCCTTACCGCAGCAATCGGTAAATCTTACGGTTTTATCCCTGAGGTTTGCAAGCTGCGCGGGGCAGCTCTCTCCGGTTACCTCAGCAAGGCGTTCTACCATTTCAAACTCATCAAGTCCTTCTGCCGTGCCTTCAACTGCTTCAAGCACTGCCTTACTGAATTTGAAGGGGTTTGCGGTAGAAGCGATAACCGTGGGAGTTGTGTCACCCGTAGATGCCTTGTAATCCTCGTAAACCTTTACCGCAACAGCTGTATGAGTATCGCACAGATAATTATTCTGCCTGAAAACTCTGCTGATTGTCTGCTTGGTCTGCTCATCGTCGCAGCAGCCTGCGCTGAAAACTGAGGTAATCTTTTCAAGGATTTCTTTACTTACTTCATACTTGCCGTTCTTTGAAAGAGAATCCATCCATTCTGAAACCTGTTCGTCACAGCTCATAGCATAAAGAAGTCTTTCAAGGTTACTTGAAATAAGGATATCCATAGACGGAGAAATGGTGGTATAGAAATCCCTGTTACGGTCATAAACACCTGTTGTAAGGAACTCGGTAAGAACGGAGTTCTTATTTGAAGCACAGATGAGTGTGTTAACGGGAACACCCATTTCTATTGCATAATAAGCGGCGAGAATGTTGCCGGAGTTGCCGGTGGGAACAACAAAATTCACCTTGCCGCCAAGCTCGACCTGACCGCTTGTAACCATATCACAATAAGCGGAAATGTAATAAACAACCTGAGGAACAAGTCTGCCCCAGTTTATGGAGTTTGCAGAAGAGAAAGCCATGGAGTTTGATGCAAGGATCTCAGCTACTCTCTTATCGGTAAATATTTTCTTTACACCGCTCTGAGCATCGTCAAAGTTGCCCTCAATAGCGCAAACACCGACGTTCGCACCTTCCTGAGTGCACATCTGAAGCTTCTGCATAGGGCTTACACCGTCATTGGGATAGAACACAAGGATTCTGGTATTCTCAACATCCTTGAAGCCTTCAAGCGCAGCTTTACCTGTGTCACCCGAGGTGGCAACAAGAATAACGATTTCTG
>JAZNUP010000074.1:0-15255 GCA_045592385.1 Acutalibacteraceae bacterium | reverse complement strand
CAGATGAGCTACATCCGCACTTGTGAAAGGTATTATAACACACCTTTCACTGTTTGTCAAGAAAAAAAATCAACAAAATAAAACGATTTTTTATCGCCCTTATTTGAGCTTTATCGAGGATATTCCCGACCTCATTACAATGCTCCTGAGCAGCGGATTATACATAAACGGACATTTCAGATTCTTCGCAAGCAGTTTTATGCGAAGCCCCGTTGTTGCGGCTTTATAAGTCTTTTCCACGTTGCCGCCTTTTCTCATCGCATCGCTGAGCGCAACTGCACTGTTTATGGCGCTGCTTATGCCCTCAAGAGAGCTGGGGCTTATAAATCCTGCCGCCTCGCCTACAAGGAAAACTCCGTCCTTTCCCGTGCAAAAACTTGCAGGAGAAACGGGACGCAACACCATACATCCCTCTGTTTTTACGGGGTCCTTGAGATTGAGACCGAAATCCTTCAGCTTCGCCTTCTGCGTTTCAAAACGCTCCCTGCAATTCTCAGGCTCAAAGGCACCGCCGAAAATAACGTAGTTATCTTTATAAATCGACCACGAGCAGCATCGGCTGCTGTCGGGATCAAAAATGCAGGAATAAAACGGGTCAGGTGTGTTTTCATCAATATTGAACCATTGCTGAATGGCAACGTATCGCCTTGTTTTAATCTCAGGCATAAACGTGCGCCTTACAAAGGAGTTTGCCCCGTCAGCGCCTACAATATATTTACTTCTTACGCTGAAAATCTCGCCGTCCGCACCCTTGCACTGCGATTCAAATCCGCCTTCAACTTTTTTGCAAGATACTAAACGCGCCTTTTTGATATCCACGTTTCCGCCTGCCTGTGAAAGCATCCAGGCATCAAACTTTTCACGGTCAACGTTTATATACATACGCTGATAACGGCGCACGTTGCCCGTTTTCATATCAATTGTTCTTACAGAAAAAATCTGCGGATTTACAAGGATATCCTTGGGCAGAGTAAGTTCAAAGCCTGCAAGCGCTTTCTGCGCATCGGGCGCAAGCAATCCGCCGCAAGGCTTGGGATTCACCGCCCCGTCAAGCACAAGGATTGAGTTGCTTTTCTCCGCAGTCATAGCAAAAGCTGAGCCCGCAGGTCCTGCCCCGCAAACCAACAAATCGTAATTTTCCATTTTATCTCTCCTGATTTGTTTCTTATAAAGCTATAATACCCCATATATACTCCGTTGTCAAATTCAGCCTGAGGTAAAAAAATGAAAATGCGGTGTTGTTTTGTTGCGTATTATATGATAGAATAGATAATAATATTAACATACAGGAGTATATGCTATGAATAAAAACCTTTGTGCAATGAAGCCACCGATGGGCTGGAACAGCTGGAACTGCTACGGTGCCAGCGTAAACGAAGAGCAGCTCATGGGCAACGCAGAATATATGGCAAAGCATCTTAAGCAGTACGGCTGGGATTACATTGTGTGTGACATTCAGTGGTCAGAGCCCAACGCTTATTCCACCGCTTACAATAATTTTACCGAGCTTGAAATGGATGAATACTCCCGCCTTATCCCTGCCGTAAAGCGTTTCCCCAGCGCGGCAAACGGAGCAGGCTTCAAGCCTATTGCGGATAAAATACACGCACTCGGCCTTAAATTCGGAATTCACATTATGAGAGGCATCCCCCGTCAGGCAGTTCACCGCAACACCCCCATCAAGGGTACTGA
This sequence comes from Acutalibacteraceae bacterium, assembly GCA_045592385.1. Lineage (GTDB taxonomy): Bacteria > Bacillota > Clostridia > Oscillospirales > Acutalibacteraceae > CAG-177. Next base: position 13,563 of record JAZNUP010000074.1, on the reverse strand, counting down.
CCGTACCGCCCGTCAGATCGCCTCACAGTTTTCGGTTTGCCCCTGGAACACCGATATGTACGGTATCGACTGCTCCAAGGAAGGCGCTCAGGAATATTACAACTCCATCTTCGAGCTTTACGCATCCTGGGACGTTGACTTCATCAAGGTTGACGATATCTGCAACACTGAATTCAACAAGGCAAACCCCTACTCGGCAGCGGCAGAAATTGAAGCTATCCGTAAAGCTATTGACAATTGCGGCAGAGATATGGTGCTCAGCCTCTCCCCCGGACCTGCAAGCCTTGACAAGGTTGACCATATGAGCGAAAACGCAAATATGTGGCGTATGACAGGCGACTTCTGGGATGAGTGGGATAAGCTTCTGTCCATGTTTGAGCGTTGCAGCAAGTGGTATCCGCACGTAAAGGAAGGCTGCTGGCCTGACTGTGATATGCTCCCCCTCGGCAAAATCGCCCTTTACGATGACGGCGGCAGACCCACCCGTTTCACAAAACCCGAGCAGATTACGGTTATGACTCTGTGGTCAGTTTTCCGCTCCCCCCTTATCTTCGGCGGCGAGCTTACCGCAAACGACGACTGGACTCTTTCGCTCATAACAAACGAAGAAGTTATTGCCGTTAACCAGAATTCACACTCCGCTCACCCCGTGCTTGACGGTGAAGAAATCAAAGTATGGGCCTGCACAAGTGAAAAGGATACCTGCATTGCGGCAGTTTTCAACGTAAGCGACGATGTTAAGGAATACGCACTTCCCCTTGAGCTTTTTAAAATGAAGAGCGCAAAGGTACATAATCTGTGGACTAAGGAAGACATTGAAGCAGACGGCAGCATCAGGCTTGTAATCGAGCCTCACGGCGCCGTTATGCTTGAATTATCATAAGATAATCCCAAAGGGACTGGAGAAAGATATGGCAAAAAGAAAACAGTTTTATGCAGGCAAAAAGCCGCCTAAATCAGGCAAAAAGATTCTTATATCAATTGCGGCTGTTGTTGCCCTTGCGGCAATTGCCGTGGTTTCATTCCTCTGTGTCAAGTTCTTCAGAGAGCGCAGAGCCGAGGAGCTTGCAGGACGTTCAACTCTCTATTGCGAGGATTACGGTTGGGATACCGAAAAGCTTGAAGGCGTGAGTGACGTTAAGTTTTTTGCTGACGGACTTCTTGTTTATACGGACGAAAAAACAGGGCTTCAGGGTCTTATGACCTCCGATGGCACCAAAACCACCGCTCCCCTCTATACAAAATTTGAAAAAATCCGCCACAACTGGGAGTTTATAACCTACATTGCTTACCCGGAGGGAGAGGAATATCCCCGCCTTGTGAAGCTTGAGGAAAAAACAGTTGATATAAAGCAGTATCAAGGTACCGTTTTTGAATATGACGATATCCGCTGGGACAACGCATCGGATGCTCTTGCGTGGTTTGATTCAATCAGCTACAAGGGCGAAGCAACCGCCGAGGAGCTTGCGCTTGAAAACGGGCTTTATCCCGTAACGGATTCCTCAGGCAACGGCAAGTACGGCTATATTGACGATAATCTTGTTCTCAAAATCCCTGTTACTTACAAAGCGGCAGGCGATTTCTCCTGCGGACTTGCCGCAGTTCTCAACGATGAGGGCTGGAGCTACATCAACACCGAAGGTAACGCTGTAATCAAGGGCAATCTTGTTGACACCGGCGATTTATGCGTAACCGGCGCGCCTTATTGCTTCAAATTCCACCAGAATATTGTTCCTGTTAAGATGGGCGAAGTAATGGGTGTTATTGATACCGTTGGCAAGAAAGTTGTTGAATTTGAGTTTGAAATTATTCTCCCCGGCGAAAAGGGAAGCTTCATTGCTATGAAGGACGGCAAATGGGGCGTTATGACTCTTGATGGAGTTACCCTTCCCCCTGAGGTGAGCACCACTCACCCCTCCGACGCAGGCAGGCTTTCAAAGGGCGAGTATACCGTTAAAACAGGCGGCAGCCCGCTAAGGCTCAGAGAGAGCGCAGACACCGAAAGCGAAATACTTGAAAGAATTCCCAACTCAACTACCGTAACAGTTACCAAGAGCATTGCAGGCTGGGCTTACGTAACCTATAATTCGGTAAGTGGCTGGGTCAGCGCGGATTTCCTTGTTCCGGTAGAATAGTTTAAAAATTATTCAAAAACACTCTTGACTTAACAGTTTGTTTGCTATATACTGGTATTTGTTAAAGGGGCAGACCTTTAACTTGGTATCTACAATTGTGAGCAACAATTAAGAACCATCCAAAAAGAGGCACAGAACGTGAAGTTCTGTGCCTCTTTTTGTTTCATTTTTATTTGATTATATAGTACGTAACAAGCTGCGACTGTACCAGATATTCACGAAGCTCAACGTGCATCTGCTCAGTATACGCCCTCTTATTTGTAAGCGAAACAGAAACTCCGTTCTGATTCTCGGTAACGGGGAAGCTCTTGCGTGAATTGTCACTGTATCGGATTTCATCATCGGGTCCGTAGCCGGCATCAAGTATTGACTGCATTGCAGCATACAGCTCCTCAATCTCACCCCTTGCTTCCTTTAAAACGTAGCTGAAAAGATAAATCTGCTCATAATCGGGAAGCGACTGCGCATAATCCGTAATTTCTTCAAGCTTTGCCTGCCACACTTCAAGCTTTTCAAACTCCTCGTTCACGGTGAAACGGGTATTTATTCCGTTTGTATGAATATGCAGGCGGTTATACTCAAGAAAAACCTCCATAAGCTCGTGAAGCAAACCCTCAGTGCGTTCAAAGCTTGCATCCGCATCACAGATATATTTGAGCCTTACCGCAAGGGAATGGATATCCGCCTCTACCGAAGTGCCTTTAAGCAAGCCCTCTGAGTTGAGACTTTCAACCGTTGAGCGCCATTGCTTAACGGTATCACTGTTATAATTTTCAAGCAACTGAGGATATTTTTCGTTGATATCGTTACGAAGAGCAACGTATTGCTCAAGTGCCCCGCATTTTTCATCGTTTGCGTAGCCGAGCACCTCCTGCGCCGCGGCAAAATTCTGATTTTCCGTCAGCCTCTCCCCTGCAAAAAACAGTAAATCATTTCTGAGCAAAAGCCCTGCAAGAATCAAAACAAGCAAAAAGGTACCTGCAACGGTAAAGACCTTGGCTTTACCGCTTTTTTTCTTGCCGTTTTCTGTTTTTACCGTTTCAGGTACGTTCATTTTTTAACTCCGTTTCAAAATTAATCCATTGAGCCGAAAAGAGGGAACTCGAGAATCTTATCAAGGCCCATCATTGCTTTCTGCCCCAACTGAGCAACGGCGGTATTTGGAATAAACGCCGGCACAAGGCTGCTCAGATAATCCGCTATTGCAGATAAACTGGGTGAGCTTTCGGGTATAAGCCTTACGTTATCACCGTTGAAGGTGAGCTTAATTCTTCTTTCACAAATAGACTCGAGAGGCCGCATCCAGATTTCAAGCGTATTTTCATTCTCCCAGGCAGCATAGCTTACGGCTGTAAAATCTATGCCTGCAAGGCGAATTTTGGATTTTCGGTATTTACCGTCCATTCCGCACACAATCGTATTGTGCTCCTTGCCCTCATCCCAGGTGAAGGTGCACTCATTTTCACTGAACCTCAGCTCAACGTTATCAATATTTCCGCCCTTTTCCGCAGACATATAGGTTACCGGCAGAGTAAGCATCGAAAGCGGCCAGCCCGCGGCATTGAGCACGGGATTCTTAAGGAAGTTGATTTTTCTTCCTTCGATGAGTTTTTCATAAGTGCTGCGTTTCTTAGCCTCAAGCACGGGCATGGGCTTCAACTCAAGCTCTTCGCACGCATCCTTGGGTGAAATCCTTCGCTCCTTGCAGAAAATCTTAGGGAAATGCCTGTTTATAGCTACTCTCGCCTTATCCTCGATTATCTCGCTTGCGGTGATTATAAACGCGGCATCGTAATCGCCGAAAACGTAGCCGAACTGCGAGAACATACCGTCAGCTCTGTAAGTGTTTTCAAGCGCACAGCGCCAGAAGAAAAATCCGTAGCCCGCCTTTGCATCGGGTTCTTCATACTGATCGTTTGAAACAAGATTACCTGTGGCAAGCTTCACCCAGCTTTCGGGGATAACGCGCTCACCTGCGTACATACCGTTTTGCTGCAAGCAGAGTATGAACCTTGCAAGCTCCTCCGTTGTTATAAAGAGACCCCATCCGCCTGCCTCAAGGCCGTGATGGTCTGCCTCCCAGAAGGGAATTCTTGTAAATCCCAGGGGCTTGAAAAGTCTCGGCGTAAGATACTCCCTTACGGTAAGCCCCGTAAGGCGCTGAATAATAGCGCAGCACATATATGTGTTTTCGCTTATGTAGCGCCAACCCTCACCGGGAGCAAAAGCCCATCTGGAATTGAAAAAGTCCTTGATCCAATCTTCCTTTTTCTTATCGCTCATCACGCTTACGTCCTTACCTGCGGTCATTGTAAGCAGATGATAAACCGTCATCGCCTCAAGATTTTTATCCTTTTTCCTCGGACGGTATTCAGGGAAAATATCAATAACCTTTGTATCAAGGGTCACAAGACCCTCCTCAACGGCATATCCCATAGCAATGCCGACAAAGCTCTTGCTTACGGAATACATGGTGTGAGGAGACTCGGAAGAGTACGGGCTTCGCCATCCCTCATAGGCTACCTTGCCGTGGCGCAGAATCATCATTGAATGAACTTCAATTTCGTTTTCTTCAAAGTCCTCAATCAGTGCTTTTATCTCCTTTGAATCCACTCCCACCTGCTCAGGGAAGCGTGCCCTCGGGATTGCATACTTGTCCTTAACTGCCATTTCAATGCCTCCTTATATAAAAATAAATATTTTAAAATTTTTTCAAAAAATTACAAACAAATGTTTGCATTTCCCGAACAAATGTGTTATAATCCCCTTGTGAAGAGCATTTTCTTATAAAACTTTGTGCTTTTTCATTCATCAAGGAGGTTCTTTATGAAACCAATCAATGAAAGCCAAAAGAAAATTTATGAATTCCTGCTTGAAAAAGCAAAGGACGGAATTACCCCCAGCGTTCGTGAAATCTGCGCCGCGGTAGGGCTTCGCTCCACCTCTTCCGTTCAGGCAAATCTTGACGCTCTTGAGGCCGCGGGCTATATTGAACGCCCCCCTCTGCTTAAAAGAGTTATCAAAATCTGCGCTATGCAGGATAACGTAACTCAGGTTCCCCTGCTCGGTACGGTTACCGCAGGTATGCCCATACTCACCGTTGAGGAAATTGAGGGATATCTCCCCTTCTCCCAGACGGGCGCTTCAAACAAAGAGCTTTTCGCTCTTCGCGTACGCGGCGAAAGTATGATTAACGCAGGCATTCTCAGCGGCGATATAGTTATAGTTGAGAAAACTCCCGTTGCCGAAAACGGCGAAATCGTAGTTGCTCTGCTTGAGGACGAGGCTACCGTTAAAAGGTTTTACAGAGAGGAAGACCATATCCGTCTCCAGCCTGAAAACGATACCTTTGAGCCCATTATCTGCACCGAGGTTATAATCCTCGGCAAGGTTATTGCAAGCTACCGTTATTATTGATGCAGGAATTTTTCAATAACAGCCCTGTTTTCTTCGCTTAAGTTGAGGTAATCCTCAGGCGCTTCAAGAGCCTGAGTTATTATGAAGCCGAGGCTGAAGCGGTCAGACCAGGGCTTAGCTTCGCTATCCTCAAAAGGATTTTCCTTTATCAGCTCCAGCACCTTTTGCGTAAGAGCCGTGTTGTTGAGCCTCAGGATGCGTTTTAATAAAAATATAATACTGTATTTATAAGTATTGAGTTTTCCGAAAACCGCCGTTGTCAGCGTTTCATTTTCCGTGAGAAGCTGAGCAAGGCGGCTTTTGCATTTTTTGTGAAGCAGAAACCTGCATATAAGCCTTGCATATGCCGCGGACTGCGCTCTGCCAATGTCACCGAGAGAAAGTGCCTCACAGGCAATCTCCTGCACCATGGCCTGAGCAGCTTCAATATCGCTCATACAAAGGCGCTCAATCTCAAGCCCCGTTGCTTTTTCTTCATTGAGAATATCGTTTATTGCCAATTCTTAATCAACTCTTTATAGTGATTTCCTTTTTCTTCAAAATCGCGGTAAACGTTATAGCTCGATGCCGCAGGGGACATAAGGCAGATTTTGCCCTTTTCTGTATAACGGAATGCCGCATCAACCGCTTCCTCCATATCGTGAGCCTCTACAAGATTTTTCGTGCAGCCCATATCCTTGAGAGTGCGGCAGATTGAAACGCCCGTATCAGGCAAGCCGATAAGATTGTTTACAGGGCAGGTCATAAGATATTTTATAAAGCCTGAGTAATCAATGCCTCTGTCCATTCCGCCGAAAATGAGGGAATCAACCTCTTCAAGTGCACCTACCGCACATTCAACCGCGTGAGGAATGGTGGCAATTGAATCGTTGTAAAATCTTATTCCGTGGTATTCGCCTACGGGCTCCATTCTGTTTTCAATGCCGTTGAAGTTTCTGTAAGCCTCAGCGATGCATTCATCGTCAATACCGAGGCATCTTGCAACGGTTGCCGCCATAAGAGCGTTGTGGAGATTGTGAACGCCCTTCATACGCTCGTTCGATGCTATTTCGTTGCGGATTGCGGTATCACCCGCGTTTTCGGCAATGCCTACTTTTATAACGCTCGGCATAACGACGGAGAAATCGCAGTACGCGTTAAGATTCTGGTTTGCGGTGCATACAAGATAATCAGAGCCAAGCTGATATTTGAAAATATTAAGCTTTGCGCGCACATAGCCCTCAAAGCCGTTATAATGATCCAGATGCTCAGGGTAAATATTTGTAACAACAGCAATATGCGGCGACGCGGTGGTGAATTCAAGCTGATGCGAGCTCATTTCGATAGCCGCATAGTCAAAATCTCCTCTTTCAAGGCTGTCAAGCACGGGAATGCCCATATTACCTATAAGGCAGACTCTTTTACCTGCCGTTTTAAGAATCTGATAAATGAGGGTGGTTGTGGTAGTTTTGCCCTTCGTGCCGGTAACACCTATGCACACGCCCTGAGAAAAGCGCAGGAACAAATCCGTCTGGCAGGTGATTTCAACACCGTCCGGCACGCTGACGGAGCGCATTGAAATGCCGGGGGTTTTTATAACCGTATCAAACTGCGAAATACTCTCAAGATAATTCTTGCCGCAGAAAAGGCGCACGTTTTCATCCTCAAGCTCAATCTCACGCAAATCCGCTATGCCGATAACCTTATCCGGCAGATGACGGCGGATTATTTCGTAAGTAGAGCGGCCTTCCCTGCCGAAGCCGAGAATAAGTATCTCCCTGCCTTCAATATAACTGATAAGTTCACTGAACATAATAAAGTATCCCCCTGATGCGGCACTGCCGCTGACATAGAATTATATATAATAATTATATCAAATTAAATTCCTTTATTCAAGATGTATGAGCAAAGTGTAACAATTCAATTTTTGTTGAACGAGCACGCAAAACGTGGTATAATATACTCATTAAAAAGATTGGCGGTGTGAATATGCTTTTTCGCGCTTTCAGAATGGTTTCAACCCCTGCTGTAAAGCTTTGTTCCCTTGCTTTCAGGCCTGTATTCGGCAATTTCGGTGCCGCATATAAAGCGATGAATCCCGAAAAAATCAGGCTGAATATGGCAATAATGTCCGATATTCATCTTGATTCGGGAAAAGACCGCATAAGACGCCTTCACGACGGACTTTACGACCTTGAGAATGCGAAAACTCCAAACGACGTGCTTGCCTGCGTGGGTGACACAACCGACCACGGATATGAGGAGCACTGGAAAAAGGTTGAAGAGGTTTTTGCCGCCCATAAGCCCGCCAAGGAAATCTTCCTTGTGCTTGGCAATCACGACACCTGGACTGATGAAAAAGAGCCAAAGCCCTTTGATGCGCTCTTTAAAGAATACAGCGAAAAGATAAGCGGCAGAAAGCTTGAAAAGCTTTATTTCTCTCAAAAAATCAACGGCTACACGCTTATATCGCTTGCAAGCGAGGAGGACTCTCTTGATGCCAGCATTTCGCAGGAGCAAATAAATTGGTTTGCCAATGAAATGGAGCTTGCCGCAAAGGATGGTAAACCCATATTTGTTTTTATGCATCAGAGCATCAACGTCACCCACGGTCTGCCCTTTACGTGGTGCAGAAAATGGAAAGAGGATTCCGTTGTAAAGCCTGTGGAAGGCGGAATCGGTGCAAGCTCGGATGAAATTGAAGCTATACTGCGTAAATATAAAAACGTTTTCTATTTCAGCGGTCATATCCATATGGGTCTCAGTGGCAAAAAACACCACGCAAAATGGGGATACTCCTCTGCCGAATCAGACGGCTCTTTCCACAAAATCAATCTCCCCTGCTTCATGTTTGCAAACCATCACGGATTACCCGCAACGGGTCTCGGCTTCCAGTTTGAGGTGTATGACGATGAAGTAATTATGCGCCCGAGAAGCTACGCAAGCCGTATATGGTACAGCCATTACGACATACACTTCACCCTCGAATAAAAATTTCAGGACTGCTCAGCTGTGAGCAGTCCTGTGTTTTTATCCAACAATCTCTTTAATCCTGTGTCCCTCCGCAAGCAGGGAGTGCATCCCTGCACGGTCATCGTTTTTAAGCGCATCGGAGTATTCCGTAAGGCGCTGCACAAGACCGTCAATCTCCTCAATAAGCGCAGAGGAATTATCGAAAAAAAGCTCCGTCCACATATCCTCGTTAAGGCGTGCAACTCTCGTCATATCCTTGAAACTGCCTGCGGAAAAGCCTGTGTGCAGCAGAGCGGCAGGACTTTTTACGTAGGCACTCGAAAGCACGTGAGCAAGCTGAGAGGTGAGAGCGATTGTTTTGTCGTGACCCTCAGGAGTGGAAAGGGTAATAGAACCAAAGCCCATCTGAGTGCAAACCTCGGAAACTTTATCAAGATTTTCCTTGGGTACGTCCTCGCAGGGAGTCAGAATCATTGATGCACCCTCAAACAAATCGCCCTTTGAATTGTAAAATCCCGTTTTTTCAATACCTGCCATAGGGTGGCCGCCGATGAAAACAAAGCCGTTTTCTCTCGCAATCACTTCGCACGCAGCACATACTATCTGCTTTACACCGCAGCAGTCAACAACCGTGGCAGAGCCGAAATTTGTTTTATTCTTCTCCACAAAATCAATGGCAGCGTGGGGGTAGAGCGCGATAAATACAATGTCGCATTCCCTGAGCTTTTCGGGCAGAAGTTCAGCATCTGCAGCACCTGTCTTTATTGCATCGCTTACTACCTGACCGTTTAAATCAGCACCCAACACGGTATGGGTGGTATGAGTTTTAATTGCTTTTGCTACCGAACCGCCTATAAGACCGAGACCAACTACTCCGATTTTCATAACAAAATCTCCTTTTCCATAAAAAAATACGGCTTTGCATCTGCTGCAAAGCCGTAAAATCAAAGTTTACTTAAGCTTCAGAGCGCAGCAGAACAGACCCTGCAATAATATGCAGCGCCATAATAATATTCTGCTGTAATAACGAAAGTTCTCATAATTCCCGCTCCTTTTCTCTTTAACACTATACCACTTTTAATCGCAAAAGTAAAGAGAAACTTTTGCACTTTAAAGCGATTTGTAGAATCTGACAATTACGAAGCGGATTTTTTGTGACGTTTGTTGTTTTTGCTCTGTCAACGTCCTCGCACGGTGCATATAATGGGCTGAGAGAAGTTCTCTCACATCACAAAAAAGGATGTTTTTCTTTGCCAACCTTTTATAATCAGGCAACACTGTCCTACAACAACACGGTAACCGGCTCCAACATCGTTCAGGGCGAGCTTGTGGACGCAATATCGGCAGCAAAACCGCGGTGGTTGATTCCTACTCAAACGGCTCAACCGTGACTTATATAATAAGCATTGTAAACTCCGGCACAGCCCCTCTTACAGGACTCACGCTCACCGATGACCTTGGCGCCTACGCTTTCGGCACCGATACACTCGTGCCGCTGACCTACGTTGACACCTCCGTAAAGTACTACGCTGACGGTGTTTTACAGCCCACACCCGCAGTAACCGTTGCAGACGGTAATCTTGTAATAAGCGGCATAAACGTGCCTGCAAACGGCGACACTGTGGTGGCATACTCCGTCACCGCCAACACCTTTGCGCCGATTGAAGAAGCTGCGCAAATCACCAACACGGTTACAATCAGCGGCGACGGCCTTGCCCAGAGCGTAACCGCAGCCGAAACCATAAGCTCTTCTGTTGAACCGCTTCTTACCATCAGCAAGGCTCTTTCACCCACCTCGGTAACGGAAAACGGCCAGCTCACCTACACCTTTACAATCTATAACAGCGGCTCTGCACCTGCGATTGCAACCGATAACGTTACCGTAACCGATAATTTTGACCCCATACTCAACCCCATAACAGTAACCTACGAAGGAGTAACATAGACAGAAAACGTAAATTACACTTACAATCCCGCAACGGGTGCATTTGCAACCATCCCCGGTCAGATTACCGTACCTGCTGCCACCTTCACTCAGGACCCCGAAACAGGAGCCTGGAGTGTTGCCCCCGGCACAGTCACGCTGACCGTTACTGGTACAATATAAAAGATTAACAAAAAGCTTGTGCGGATTTCTCTGCACAAGCTTTTTTATTGCGTTATGAATTGAAGCTCTTTACCACCGCCGCAAAAGCATCTGCAATGGTTTTCTGGGTAAGCAGACCCATTGAGTTTGTTTCGTGGTAGTGGTTTCTGTCAAATCTGTCCCTGTATCCGTTGAGATAAGGCTGAGTGGGATTGAGAACAAATTCATTCACGGGCACAACGTAACCCGTCATATCGTTTGAAACGCCGAAGGTTATCATTGAATCATCCCCTGCTATCTCAGCGAGCGGCAAGGGATTGACCTCGGGTCCCTCTCCCGTTGAGGAGGTTTGAGCATCGTTATAGCTGCCGTAAACGGTGGAAACAAAGCTTTCACCGGGCAGGAAAAGAAGCTTTTGATCGCCTATCGTCATATATGTAAGCTCGGTCAAAAGAGCTATTCCCATATCGCTTTCATCGCAAGGGTAAGCCTTGAAGCTCATAACTCCCCTCATTGCAAGCAGGGTAAGCACGTAGTTACCGTCAGGCAGATAGAAGGGCTGCTGAATAAATTTAATAACAGGCTCAAGCTCTCTGTCATTTGAAATTGCCATTGCCGCATCCGCAACCATTTTACCCTGAAGCTTTACGCAGTTTACTCTGTCTTCTTCGTCAAGCATTGCGGCATCCATACCGCCGATTGCACCGATGCCGAAAAGCACGTTTGCACCGTTTGCCTTTGCAATCTCTTGACGCATAAAGTACGGATATTCACCGCTGAGCATACGGTTTGAGCCGCCGAGTGAGTTGGGATGACCGCCGAAATTGAGAATCCAGATATCGTTTGAGCCGTCATCGGGCGCAAACCTGAGCCTTGAAATAACCTCGTGCCTGTCCGCAAAAACTCTGCCGCTTACAAGAGAATCCTTTGCAACAATACTTCCCGAATAAAGCTTGCCGCTCTTCCTTGATTTGTAAGCCTCTTCGCTTACCTTTACAGCGGTTTCCATAAGCATATCCATATACTCGGCATCCTTGCCGTTTGAGGGAATGCTTACAAGATTGGGCTTGCCCCAGTAGCCCACGGTATCAATACCCGAATGGCTGTGGGTACAGCTGAAATTGATGCATTTACAGCCGCTGATAACGGGGGAAGCAAGAATCATAGAGCGGATCTTGTTTACCTCAACTCTTGTAAGACCTACTATATCCGCGCCGAGCCAGAGCATACCCTCATCACCGCCGCAGTCAAGCCACACTGCGCTGATGTAAACGGGAGTTATAACACCCTCCATTACGTGGCCTGAGCCGTGGCCCGCAATATAATAAGTTTTACCCTTGGTCAGGTCGGGCATAATCTCTGCAGTTGCGAAGCCTGCACGGTAGCCTGAGCCGCTGATTGTCTGCGGTTTTTCCTGAGGAATTACAGGTGCGGTTTCATTCTTTTTGATTTTATTGCCGAATCTTTTCGTAATAGCAACTATGCCTTTTGAGGCAAGGTCCATAATATCCATAATAAATCCTCCTTGAGAAGTTATATCAATTATAACTGCAAACAGTACATTTTACAAGAGAAATTATTTATCGTTCGTAATATCTCCGCTGCCGCTCAGCGGAATCTTTTCGCCCAGATATGTAGGCTCGGGTTTTACTGACGTGTAAATGAAATCCTTGTTTCTTGCAAGCACCTCACGGGCGCTTCTGTAAAGCTGAGCTACGTAGGTGCGCGGGTCGGATGCCACTCCGTAAGCATCAAGCGAGAGCGCACGGGCATCGTAAATCGCCCTGAAAATATGATATTTCTGCGTAACAACAAGAATTTTTTCCGCCCCGAAAATCTCCTTAGCTCTGTACATACTTTCATAGGTGGAAAAACCTGCGTGATCCATAAAAACGTCCGAAGATTCAACTCCGCGTTCAACGGCAAAATTCTTCATTACGTTTACCTCGTCGTAATCCTCCCTGCCGTGGTCACCGCTCATAATTATTTTAGGTGCGACGCCGTTATGATAAAGCTCGATGCCCTGCAGGAGTCTGTCCTCAAGCATATGGCTGGGAACGTCCCCGTTTACTCCGCAGCCGAGGATAAGTATGCAGTCATACCCCTCTCCCGCATTATCCGCTTCAAGGATATACGGGCTTGCACTTGCAATTACGTAATAATTTATGCCCATCACAGCTGCACCGCACAAAATCGCAATGCATAAAACTGCGGCTAAAAGCTTTTTTATTTTTTTCATTTTTCTCTCTCCCTGCTGATAGAGTGACGGGAATAATCAGCCACTCTAACCTCAAAAGGCTGTTTCAGGCAAAGTACACCCTTGCCCGAACAGCCTTGATTTTTAATTATTTCTGCTCAAGGAATGCCTTGAAGCCCTTGTATGCCATATAGACGTCAATCTTTGCGGCAAGCTCAAAGGGAGCGTGCATTGAAAGCATGGGAACGCCTACGTCCACAACGTCCATACCGAGATTTGCAACGTATTTTGCAACGGTTCCGCCGCCGCCCTCGTCAACCTTGCCAAGCTCGCCCGTCTGCCAGATAACGCCTGCATCGTTGAATACGCGGCTTACCTTGCCCACAAACTCTGCACTTGCATCCGAGGTACCGCCCTTGCCACCGTGACCCGTATACTTTGTAACAACAATACCCTTGTTGAGGTATGCGGCATTGAGTCTGTCGTGCACGTCGGGGAAGTTGGGGTCAAAGCCTGCGTTTACGTCTGCGGAAAGGCATTCGCTCTTTCTTATAACGTCTCTGCCGTTTGCGCCGAAGCAGGCTGCGATATCATAAATAAAATGCTCAAGATAAGCGGAATTAAGACCCGTATTGCCGTCCGAACCGGTCTCCTCTTTATCTGTTATAACCGTAACAGTGGTGTATTCGGGATTTTCGGCATCAAAAGCCGCAATAACGGAAGGAAGTCGGAGGCCAAGCGGTCTTAGGAAGACAACTCCATGGAACAACTCCTTG
>JAZNUP010000073.1:0-15869 GCA_045592385.1 Acutalibacteraceae bacterium | reverse complement strand
TGAGCCTACAACGGGTCTGCACACTGCGGACGTTCATTGCCTTATAGGCGTGCTTGAAAGGCTTGTTGATGCAGGCAATACCGTGGTGGTTATTGAGCATAACCTTGACGTAATCAAGAGTGCGGATCATATAATAGACCTTGGACCTGAGGGCGGCGATCTTGGCGGCAATATTGTTGCCAGCGGTACACCTGAGGAGGTTGCAAGGGTGCCTGAATCATACACAGGCAAATATCTTTCAAAAGTTCTTTAAATTAAAAACGCACCGTAAATTCGATTTTACGGTGCGTTTTTTTGTTATTCGTTGTTTTCAGGGGAGGTCTGTTCTTTTGTTTCGGGCTTGAAATCGTTTATAAAAATGTCGTCTGCATTTTTGATTTTTTCATCAAGCTCGATTTCAATGGGATTCTGCGTTTCGGTAAAATCTTCATCAGCTTGTGCTGCTTCTTCGGTCTGCATTTGTGCAGGCTGATTTTCTTTTTGCTTTTTCTTCCATACAAGGAAAATTACAAGCAGAATAAGTGCAGTGGCTGCTGAGATTGCACAGCCGATGTAAAGACCCTTGGGAACAAAGCTGAATTCGATTGTATAGTCACCGGGCTCAGCCTTTATGCAAAGGAAACCTTCGCCTGCGGCTATAATGTTTTCGGGAGCAACCTCTGCTCCGTTGAGCTTGACGCTCCAGCCCTCGTCATAAGGGATGGAAGTGTAAATCATAGATGCGGCAGGTACGGTTACGGTGCCCTTTATTGATGTATCCTCAAATGAATCAATGCTTATTGCGTTGCGGTTAAGGATGTTGTAGCCCTTGATGAAAGCTTCATCGTTCATAGCATAGGGCTGGAATTCAATGCTTCCGTAATCGTGGGAATCGTCAATAGGGATAAGAACGGTAACGTTTTCGCCTGCTTCGCATATTCCAAGGTCATAAATATACGGCTCGTCGGTTGACTGAGTTACGGTTGCACCGTCGCCGTTATTTATCTGAACGGAATCGAAAGTGTTTGAATAAACGTATAAATAGCAGTGCTTTGTTTCGGGAACGGTAAGGGAGAAGGTTATTTCTCCGTCCTCACCGTAGGTGGTTTTGTTGAAGTACATATTGCCGTTTGCAAGGCCTGATGTGATTTCGTCAACGTTGTAGTAAGCGATATCGCTTATCTCCATTCTTTCAAATACGTCAGAAACACCCGTCGCAAGCTCAAACCACTGACCCTGAACAATAAAGGGATCTCCACCCTCAGTATACCATTGGGTAAGGTCATCTTTTACACTGAAAGCGATGGGAAGGGAGTAATTGTTTTTGTATGCGGTGAATTTTCCGACGGAATCGGAAGCGGTGAAATAGTCCGTTTCAACAGATACGTTATCGTCGTTGTCGATAACGTATCTGAGTGCGTGCATAGCGTTGTAAACGGGCGTCTGAAGATAATAAGTGTAGCTGTTTACGTTGTTGCCTGCAAGACCGAGCGATTTTTCAAGCTTTGAAAGAGATTCGTAAGCCATTGAGGTGAAGGTGGAAATGCCGTTGTATCCGTACCACGCAGGGTCCATTCTTGCTCTGTTGTAGGTGAGCTCGGAGCGGTAGAATTCGCCTTCTTCCTCTATATCAAGCCTTGTCTGCAAGGCTTTGTAATCATGATAGTCTCCTGCAAAGTTTGTTTTTGTCTGATCAATGTCATAGTGCTGAGTATTGCAGCACACAACTTCTCCGATGATGCAGCAAAGCAATAAAACTGCAACTGCAGTCTGCTGGTATTTTCCGCTTCTTGCAACGTTGAAAACTATCGTATAGGTTACGGCAAAAACAATGCTGAGGATTATTGCAATGTCCTCTGCGTTCTTTGAGCCGAGCTCCTGAACGAGAACAATAAATCCTACAAGAGCAACGCCTGTGCCGAGGATTTGCCTGCCCGTGAATTCCTTGAGGTTGATGAATGCTTTATATGCTGTGACGAGCAGGATGAATGAATACATAAATGAAAATCTGTACGGTAAATCGCTGGGGTAATGGAAGCCGTGCCAGATAAAGCTTACGGTGTTGAGATTAAAACTTGCAAACATAATTCCGAGCAGGGCAACGTTTGCAATTTTCTCTTTAACGGGAATTGCTTTGGTGAAAAGATAAAGGGCAACAAGCATAATTGTTCCCACACCTGAGAAGATATTGGGCAACACAACGTCACCGCTGCTTCTGATTGTGGGTTCAAGACTGCCGAGGTGGTTTGCAAGGAAATCGAAAATCGTGAAGTAGGAGTTCCAGTTTTCAGGGAAGGCATCGTCTACCGCATAGCTTGTCTGCAAAATGAAGTAAACGGGAACAAGCGCAAAAGCACAAAGTGCCGCGGATGCTATACTTGCGCCGGCAAACGTGAATCCGCTTTTAAGGAAAACGGAGTGCTTGATCCTTTCACCGAAAGGAACACTTCTTTTTGTTGCGGAGTCCTGCCAGTAGTATTCTTTGCCGTCAAGAGCACCAAAGTCATATTTTGAGAAAAAGTAAATGAGAAAATATATTACCGAGAAGAGGCACACCATATAACCCATATAATAATTTGTGAATATGGTGAGGAATAACGCGGTCATATACATAGCGGGTCTGCGGGAGTCGATGATTTTTTCAATGCCGAGAATGATGAAGGGGAAGAAAACCATTGCATCAACCCACATAACGTCCCAGTAATACGCTATGAACCAGCCGCACATTGCATACAGTATACCGAATGCCGCGCTTGCCTGGTCAGCTTTTCCGAAGGTCTTTTTGATGTAATAGGTGAATGCGGCGCTTGCAAGGGCCGATTTTGAGAAAATCATAGCTGCGATTGCTTCGGGAACGTTTTCGTGGCCGAAAAGCAGAACGAATATGGCAGATGGGCTGGAAAGGTAATTGTAGAAATTACCTATAAAGGATGAACCGAGACCGGTCTGCCAGGAATAGAGGAAGCTCTGAAGCCCCGTAACTCTGTCATAAAGCTCTGCGAAGAGGGGGCAATACTGGTGGTACATATCCATTCTCAGTATTGTAACGTCTCCGAAAGGAATCATACCGAAGCAGTACGCAATCAGCACGGCGATGCATCCGGTGCATATTGCCGAAAGCCAACTGTAAGAATTGTCGGAAAAGATTTTGTCAAGCAGTGTTTTTTTCTTTAAAGTGTTGCCTTCAGGTGTACTCATATATAAACCTCCGAGTCAAGAAAAATAGCAATTTATGTATTGGCATTAAAAATATATCATATAAAGGAAGATATTTCAAGTGAACAATCTGTGAAAACTGAGTTCTAAGCGGGGACAAGGTATCATACACTTTACAAAAAGGGAGGACGGGAATGAAAGCGGATATCAATAACAAATGTTTTATGCAGGCGACGGACTGCCTTTGCGCACCGCTAAGGGATGTGTTGCGCTCCTTGCCGCCGAATCAGCAAAGCGGCATAACGGAAATCCGCCTGAGAAACGGGATGCCGGTTGTGCTTACCTGCGCAGAAGGTGCTTTTTTTGTTTATTCATCAAGGCTCAGCCCTGTGTACTCTCAAGGAGCTCTTAAGATCAGCGCGTCACAGATGGAGGAAACTTTTAAAAGGATTTGCGGTTACTCTGTTCACAGCCACCGTGCCTCGATAAACAGCGGCTACATAACGGTTGAGGGCGGTCATAGGGCGGGAGTGTGCGGTACGGCAATGAGAGAGGGAGAAAGTGTTTATTCCGTAAGAGATATAAACTGCATTAATATTCGCATTGCAAAACAGATTAAGGGAAGTGCCAACGGTATTTATTCGGCTCTTTTTGCTCATTCGCTGCCCGGCGTGATAATTGCAGGCGCACCGTCATCAGGCAAAACAACTCTCTTGCGTGATCTCGCGCGTCAGCTTTCGGGAGAACAAAGGGGCAGATTTATAAGAACCGTTATATGTGATGAACGCGGTGAAATTGCGGCCGTACATAACGGGGTGCCTGCGAACGATGTGGGTATAAATTGTGATGTTCTGACCTCATATCCAAAGGGTGAAGGAATAATGATTGCTTTGCGTTCTTTCTCTCCCCAGGTAATAATCTGCGATGAAACGGGGACCGAAGAGGAAATAAAGGCGATTGAGACGGGGGTTAATTCGGGAGTTTCTTTTATCGTCAGTGTTCACGCTTCAAGCAGGAAAGAGCTATGCTCAAAGCTGCAGATAAGGCGGCTGATAGAAACGGGTGCTTTCTCGGACGTTGTTTTGCTGAATGCTTCTGACAGAAGTGAAAAATATTTCAAAACAAAGGAGCTTTATGATGAAATACGTGGCGGCGATATTGATTATTGCGGCATCAGTAATGCTTGGCAGATATGCGGCACTGCATCAGAAGGATGAAGTCAGAACGCTTGAGATGCTGGTGAAAATGTTTTCCGATATAAAATCAATGCTCGGATTTACCTGCCCGCCGGTAGGAGATATTCTCATAAAGCTTTGTTCGGACCCCGGATTTTCAAATCTTGCTTTTCTGAATGAATGTAAAATCAGATGTGAGCAGGGGGAGGTTTTTCCGGATGCGTGGGAGAATGCTTTGAAGGGAAAATATAGAGAAAGCAGTCTCAGCCATGAGAATGCACAAAAGCTTTCGGGCTTTGGCAGAGGGCTTGGGGCTACCGACCTTGAGGGACAGCTTGCTTCCTGTGCGCTTTACGAAAGTATGTTTTCTGCCGAGCTTGAAAGGATAGAAAAAACGGTTGAAAAGAATTCTAAACTGTACGTGCCGCTCGGCTTTTTTGCAGGACTTGCGGCGGCGATTTTTATCGTTTGAAAGGGGCGGTTTGTTGGATATTACGGTTGTTATAAAAATTGCCGCTGTAGGAATTCTGGTGGCTATACTTAACGCTATACTGTCACGTTCCGGCAGGGACGATTATGCAATGATAGTGGCTCTTGCGGGTATTGCCGCAGTGCTTATGATGCTTGTTCCGCAGCTTGTCACTTTACTTGAAAGTGCTGGCGCGATTCTTGATTTTTAAGCTTATGGATGTTCTGAAAACCGTAGCTGTTGCAGTGATTTCAGCATTGCTGTATGTGATTGTAAAACAGCTGAAACCTGAGTTTGCGCCGCTTCTGCTTATAGCGGGAGGAGCGGTTGTGCTGGCTGTTTGTGTGCAAAGTGCAGGTGATGTCACGTCGGGTGCGCAGTCGCTTATGTCCGATGCGGGTATTTCTGCTTACCATATAAAAATTTTACTCAAGGCAACGTTCATATGCGTTACTGCTCAGATTGCTTCGGATTTGTGCCGTGATATGGGCGCGGTAACTCTTGCGGGCGCGGCTGAACTTGCAGGTAAAATTTCTGCCGTTGCAGCAGCCCTGCCTATGATAAAAGAAGTGGCCTTGCTGGCACTGGGATTGATTGACTGATGAAAAAACACAAGATTATAAAAATTATTATTGTTTTATGTGCGGTCGTTTTTATGTCCGTTACTGCATCGGCGGCACAAGAGGATTATTATTCAGAACAGCTTGATGCGGTCGGAGCGGATGAGGTTATTGATGCCTTACCCGAGCAGGCGCAGGAATACATGGAGCTTGTCGGGATTGATACGGTTGATTTCGGTGCACTTCTCGATTTTTCGCCCGATGCAATTTTTGATTGTCTGGTATCAATGGTAAAAACCGGATTCCGACAGCCGTTTAATGCTTTTTTGACGGCAGTGGGTACGGTGATTTTGCTCAGTGTGGTTCAATGCTTTTTTACGGGAGATGCAAGAAACAGAAGTATCCTGAACGTTATTTCGGGCTGCTTTTTGATAATAGGCATTTTTACTCAGCTTTATACAGCGGTCAAAGCCGGTGTTTCCTGCATAAGCCTTACCGCAGGTTTTGAACTTGCTTTGATTCCTGCGTTTGCCGCTACGGTTACAGCGAGCGGAAATCCTGCCCTTGCCCTTTCTTATTCAGGCTTTGCACTTGCGGCGGCGCAGGGAATTGAACAACTTGCAAAAGCGGTCATTCTTCCTGCAAGCGGCGCGTGCCTTTCACTAGGCATAACTGCTGCTGTATCACCTGATTTTAAGTTCGGAGGCTTGTGTGAAACGCTTTCAAAAACAGTGAAAAACGTACTCTCTTTTGCGGCAGCGATGTTTTCCTCTGTGCTTGCTCTTAAAGGAGTCCTCGCAAGGTCTGCGGACAGTCTGGCTGCAAAAGGGATAAAGCTTGTGGTGAGCAGTGCGGTGCCTGTTGTGGGCGGAGCACTCAGTGATGCCTATTCAACGGTTGCAGGCAGCCTTTCCGTTCTCAACTCTGCATTGGGTGTTTTCGGAATAGCGGCGGTTTTTATGATAAATGCTCCTTCGATACTGCAGCTGCTTATGTGGGTTGCTGCGTTAAGGCTCAGCGAGAGTGTGGCTCGGATAATGGGTCAGGAGCAGCAGGCGGCACTTCTCAAATGTGTAGGCGACACGGTTTCGATGATTAACGTGCTGATTGTTTATTGTATGGTAGTGTTTATTATTTCATGTGCAATTGTGCTTGCACTGAGAACGGAGAACTGAAATGGAGAGCATAAAAGAAGCGCTTGCTGCCCTTGCAGTTTCGTGTGCGGTTGGCGGAATCGTGTGGCTTACGGTGCCTTCGGGCAATATGGAAAAAACGGTGCGCACGGTAGTCGGATTGTTTATTTGCTGCGTAGCCGTTACGCCTTTTCTGAATGCTGAAAGTATTGATGCATATAAAGATTTTGCCGATGTTTCTTTTGCTGAGTCTGCCGTAGATGAAGAACTTTCCAAGCTTGTAAAATTACAGTATGAACGTGCGGTGAACGAGGAAGTGTCTGCTGTTGTCAATGATGCTGTTTCGGGACTCGGAGTGCGGGCTGAGGGCATCAGCGTTGAGGCTGACGTCAAGGAGGATGGATGTATAAATATAAGCTCAATATGCATATTTGTTGAAGATGAATTTTGGCATTCGGCAGAGAGCGTGAAAAATACTGTTGAACAAAAAACAGGAATTCCCGTGGAGGTGAAAGTGCGGTGAATCTGCAATCGGTGCGTGAAAAAATCAAAGAATTTCTTTCAAAACTCAGCGACAGGTTTAAAATTGATGCAAGGCTTATCCCGGTTATCATACTTACGTTGTGTGCGGTTGCGGCACTTGTTGCAAGCACTTTTACAGGGGAGAAAAATGAGCGGGAGTTGCCTGAAAAAACTTCGGGAAGTTACGGTGCATCTGCAGAATATGCAATCGAAGTTGAAAACAGACTGTGTGAGCTGCTTTCTGAAATAGATGGTGCAGGCGCCGTGAAGGTTATGATTACTCTTGAAAGTGGCGAGGAGCAGGTTTTTGCAAGAGATTCGGATTCTTCGCTAGATAATGAAGCCGACGGCGATAAAAGCTTCAAAGAAAAGAGCGAATACGTTGTTGTTGACGGTCAGGCGGTCAGGGTTAAAACCGTTGAGCCTGAAATTCGCGGAGTTGCCGTGGTGTGCGAAGGCGGCAATGATTTCACTGTAAAGCAGAGCATTGTGCAGGCGGTGACTGCAGTGCTTGGCATAAGTGCGGCACGGGTAAGTGTGGCGCAGATGAAAAGATAAACAGTAAACGGAGGAAACACTATGATTATTAAAAAAAGACAGCTTCTTATGGCAACTCTTATTGTGGCGCTTGGGGCGGCGGTGTTTGTAAATTGGTACTACACTAAGCCTGAAAGCTTATCGACGGGAGTTGAGGTGAGTGTTACCGCAACAGAGACCGATGACGAATCCGCAAAGCTTGGTGAAGCAAGGTATGTTATTTCGTCAGAGGTGACCGAAGCGGATAACAAAACCGCTGAGTATTTTGCAGGGGCGAGGCTTAAACGTCAGAGTGCTCACGACGAAGCGGCGGAGATGCTCAACGCGGTTATCAACTCTGCAGATTCGGACGCTCAGGCGATCAAAGATGCAACCGAAAAACTCAATGAGCTTGCAGAAAACCTGGTGCTTGAGGGGGATACGGAAAATCTTATAACGGCTAAGCTTAACTGCGAAACCATAGTAACAATCAACGGCGATGCGGCGCAGGTTATTGTGGAAAAAGGTAAGCTCGATTCTTCGGGGGCGGTGCAGATTCAGGAGATTATGCTCAGTCAGACGGGATTTGACAGTAAAAATATTACAATTATTGAATTAAACAGTTGAGTATTTTAAAATTTATGTTATAATATAATAAGCACAGCGGCGCTGATGATGCTCCGGACGGGGTGTCATCGGCATTTGCACTGTGGATTTATATGTGACGGAGGGCTTTATGACAAGAAGAGAAGCCAGAGAGCAGGCTTTTGCTCTGTTGTTTGAAAAATCCTTTCATGCAGATAACAGTATGAAAGAACTTATTGATATGAATATTGAATTTGGCACCATTGAGGATGATGAATTTGCAAACTCTCTTGCGATTCAGGCATGGGACAAGCTTGAGGAAATTGATGCTCTGATTGAAAAATACGCAATCGGCTGGCGTAAAAACAGGATTTCCAGAGTATCTCTTGCGGTTCTTCGTCTTGCTATATGCGAGATGCTTTACAGAGAGGATATCCCTGCAAGTGTTTCAATAAACGAAGCTGTTGAGCTTTGCCGTAAGTATGCTTCGGAAGATGAATATTCTTTCGTTAACGGTATTCTCGGTACGGTATCAAGAAGTCTCGAAAGTGCCGGTGAATAATGCGTATACTCGGTATTGATACAAGCAATTACACCACCTCGGCCGCTCTTTATGACAGTGAGTGTGCAGAGGTGCTTCAGCGCAAAAAGCTTCTGCCTGTAAAGAGCGGTGAAAAAGGACTTCGACAGAGCGATGCGGTTTTTCATCATACCGTTCAGCTTTGGGAGCTTGTGGAGGAGCTTTTTGCCGTTTCGCCCGGAGCGGTTGATGCTGTTGGTGTGTCCGTAAAGCCAAGGAATGCGGATGGATCTTATATGCCTTGCTTTTCCGTAGGAGTTAATGCTGCTCATTGCATTGCGGCGGCGAGTGGTGTGCCTGTTTACGGATTTTCGCATCAGTGCGGTCATATAGCGGCGGCACTCTATTCCTGCGGAAAATTTGAAGAGCTTCATAAAAGTGAATTTATAGCCTTCCACGTGTCGGGCGGCACTACTGAAATGCTTCTTGTAACTCCCGATGACTGTGACGGCTTCAATGCCGAAATAATCGGAAAAACGCTTGATCTGAATGCGGGACAGGCTGTTGACCGCGCGGGAGTTCTTATGGGATTACCCTTTCCGTGCGGAGCGCATCTTGAAAAACTCGCATTGCAAAGCGATAAAAAGTACAGACCGAAGGTTTATTTCAAGGACGGCTGCTGCAGCTTGTCGGGTGTTGAAAATCAGTGTAAGAAGATGCTTGACAGCGGTGAGAATCAGTGCGATATCGCAAGGTTCTGCATTGATTGCATAACCGTCGCACTTGATAAAATGACCGCCTTCGCGCTTGAAAAATACGGTAAGCTGCCTCTTTTATATGTAGGGGGAGTTGTGTCCGATTCCATAATCAGAAACGAGCTTGTGAAGAAGTATTCGGGATTTTTTGCAGCGCCTGAATTCTCCTGCGACAATGCCGCAGGCACTGCTCTGCTTGCTTATGAGAGGAGAAAAAAGCAATGAGCACTTCTGCGGTTCTCAGTGTAAGTCAGCTTAACAGATATATAAAATCTCTGATTGACGGCGATTTCAATCTGCAGAGCGTTTTTGTCTGCGGTGAAATCTCCAATTTTACAAATCACTACAAAACAGGTCATTTTTATATGACCCTTAAGGATGAGTCTGCCGCTATAAAAGCGGTTATGTTCCGCTCTGCAAACGAACGTCTGAAGTTTATGCCCGAGAATAATATGAGAGTTATTGTAAAGGGCAGGGTGTCTGTTTTTGAACGTGACGGGCAGTATCAGCTTTACATTGACGATATGCAGCCGGACGGCGCAGGTGCATTGAGTGTTGCTTTTGAGCAGCTGAAGGCAAAGCTTGCGGCGCAGGGGCTGTTTGATGCGGAAAATAAAAAGGAAATTCCTTTCTGTCCATCAAGAGTAGGTGTAATAACTTCACCTACGGGCGCGGCGGTAAGGGATATTATAAACGTACTTTCAAGGCGTTTCCCTGCGGCTGAAATGGTGTTTTGCCCCGTTACCGTGCAGGGGGACCGTGCCGCCCCTGAAATAGTTCAGGCGCTTAATGCTATGAATGAGCATAAAGCGGCTGACGTTATAATACTCGGCAGAGGCGGCGGCTCCATAGAGGATTTGTGGGCATTTAACGAGGAGATTGTTGCAAGGGCCGTCTATGCGAGCAAAATTCCCGTTATCTCCGCCGTAGGTCACGAAACGGATTTTACCATTTGCGATTTTGTGGCGGATTTAAGAGCGCCCACACCTTCTGCGGCGGCAGAGCTTGCAGTGCCCGATGCGGCAATGCAAAAGGAGTTTATTTATAAATACGTTGCACGTTTGCGTGCAGGGATAAACTCCTGCTTTTCTGAGCAAAAGCACAGGGTTGCTTTGCTCACGGCAAAGGTTGAAAAGAATTCTCCCGCTATGCACATATCGGATTTGCGCATAAAATGCGATACGGCAATTATGGCTATGGATTCGGCGGTGAAAGCCGATTTAGCTGAAAAGAACGTAAAGCTTGCTTCCTTGTGCGCAAAGCTTGATGCAATGAGTCCTCTTAAAATCCTTTCAAGAGGATTTGCGGTTGCATCAAAGGAAGGGAAAATTATCAAAAATACATCCGACGTGTGTGAAGGCGATTTAATAAATGTCAGAGTTGTTAACGGTACTCTTGAGTGCCGTGTTACGGGAAAGGAAAACTGATGGAAAAATTCAATTATGAAAAAGCGGTAAACAGGCTTGAAGAAATTGCACAGAAGCTTGAAAACTCCGAGCTTTCCCTTGAGGAAATGATGAAGCTTTATGAAGAGGGCACTTCTCTTGCGGCAAAATGCTCAAAGGCACTTGATGAAGCTGAGCTTAAAATAACCAGCTTTTCCCTGAAGGGAGAGCAGGGCGATGACTGATTTTAAAAGCACTCTTAATGCCGACGTGGCGTTGATTAACGAAAAGCTTGCTTGGTATCTGTCGGAATCTTCTTTTGCAGGCAGAGAGTCCGAAGGCCTTTCGGCAATGCTTGAGGCAATGGAGTATTCTTTGAGTAATGGCGGCAAAAGAATCCGTCCCGTGCTCGTACTTGAATTCTGCCGTTTGTTTTCTGGCAATGCGGAGTCTGCGATATCACTTGCCTGCGCGGTTGAAATGATTCATACCTATTCGCTCATACACGATGATTTACCGTGTATGGATGATGACGATATGCGCCGCGGCAAACCGTCAAGCCACGTAAAATTCGGCTATGCCAATGCATTGCTTGCAGGCGATGCTCTTCTTACTCTTGCGTTTGAAACGGCTTTGTCCGATTCTTCTCTTGATTATTCGGTCAGAGCAAAAGCAGCGCTTGAGCTTGCAAAGGCCGCAGGTGCTTCTGGTATGATTGCAGGTCAGGTTATGGACCTTGCAAACGAAGGCAGGCAGGCAGCTCTTACTGATATAACTGAAACCGATAAACGCAAAACCGGTGAGCTTATCAGGGTGAGTGCGGTTATGGGCTGTATTGCGGCAGGCGCAAGCGAGGAACAGCTTTCAAAGGCTTGCGAATACTGCGAGGCAATAGGTCTTGCATTCCAGATTGTTGACGATATTCTTGATGTTACTGGCAATAAAGAAGAGCTCGGCAAACCTATCGGCAGTGATGCTGATAAGAATAAATCCACCTACGTTTCCTGCCTCGGGCTTGAGGAATCAAAGCGCTATGCCGCTGAGCTTACTGAAAAGGCAAAAGCCGCAGTCAGCGGATTTGAAAATTCGCAGTTCCTTGTGAAGCTTGCAGATGAACTTTGCGGCAGGAGCAATTAAAGAAATATGGAAAATTATGAACTTCTTAAAAATATAAATTGCCCTGCCGATGTGCGAGGTATGAGTGAGCAGGAGCTTGAAACTCTTTGCGCTCAGATAAGGGCAAAGCTGATTGAGACCGTTTCTGTTACGGGCGGTCACCTTGCATCAAATCTCGGCACGGTAGAGCTGACCGTCGCGCTGCATAAATCCTTTAATTCTCCGGAAGATTCCGTTATATGGGACGTCGGCCATCAGAGCTATACTCATAAACTCCTGACCGGCAGATATTCCCGCTTTTCAACTCTTCGTCAAAAGGACGGAATTTCCGGTTTTACCAGACCTGATGAAAGCGAACACGATTTGTTTTATTCAGGTCATGCGGGGGTTTCGGTATCTCAGGCGGCAGGCGTAGCGGCGGTAAATGCGTTAAAGGGCAACAAGAATTATGCGGTTGCCGTTATAGGTGACGGTTCGTTTACCAACGGAATGGTATATGAGGCACTCGATGCGGCAGGCTCAAAGTTCAGTCGCCTTATTGTGGTGCTTAACGATAATGAAATGTCCATTTCCGAAAACGTCGGCTCGCTTGCAAGGCATCTTGCGGTTGTGCGTGCAAAGCCCGAGTATTACCGTTTTAAAGCAGGTACGGAAAAAACACTCAACAGAATTCCTGTTGTGGGAAAAGCCGTGAGCAACCATATATTCAAACTGAAAACCGCATTGAAAAATCTTATTTATTCAAGCTCTTTTTTTGAGGATCTGGGTTTTCGGTATATCGGACCTGTTGACGGTCACAACATAACTCAGCTTTGCGAAGCAATGGATGCCGCAAAGCTTGTAAACCAGCCCGTTTTGCTCCACGTAAACACTCTTAAGGGCAAGGGCTATGATTTTGCGGAGAATTCGCCTGAGAAATTTCACGGTGTTTCACGTTTTGATACCCGTACGGGTGAGTCAACTATTGCCGGGGATTCTTTCTCTGAAAAATTCGGTGATTTCCTTGCAGATTTTGCAGCAAAGGATAAACGCATCTGTGCCGTTACGGCGGCTATGGGAATCGGCACGGGTCTTGAACGCTTTGCTGCTGAATTTCCCGAAAGATTTTTTGACGTAGGTATCGCTGAAGAGCACGCGCTGACTTTCTGCTCAGGTCTCGCTGCGGGCGGATTTATTCCCGTTTTTGCGGTGTATTCCACATTCTTTCAGCGCTGCTACGATCAGGTGATTCACGATGCCGCTCTTCAGGGCAGAAAAATGATAATAGCCGTTGACAGAGCGGGATTTGTAGGTAACGACGGTGAAACTCATCAGGGCATTTATGACGTTTCAATGCTTTCGGGCGTTCCGAATGTGAAGATTTATTCTCCGTGTACCTACCGGGAGCTCGGCAATGCGCTTTATAATGCTTTTTATAAAGATAATTGCGTCGTTGTAATACGCTATCCGCGTTCAGGTGAACCCGAAGTTCCTGATAGCGTTCAAAAGAACCCGGCTTATGATGTCTATCCGCGTGCAGATGCTTCTGCGGCAATTGTAACCTACGGCAGGATGTTTTCCTTCGCGTGCGAAGCGGTTGACACACTCGCGCAGCAAGGGATTGATATTAAAGCTGTAAAGCTTAACGTGATAAAGCCGCTCAATGAAGAATGCGTACAGAGCGTTATGAATTGCGGCAGGATTTATTTTTATGAAGAGGGTGTAAGAAGCGGCGGTGCAGGTGAGGGCTTTGCGCTTATGCTTCTTGAAAAGGGATATAAAGGCAGATTCTGTCTTCGCGCGGTGGAAAACAGATTTGTGCCGCACGAGAGTGTTTCTCAGCAGCTTGAGCGTTGCGGGCTTGACTGTGATGCTATGGTTGAATTTATAAAGAATGATTTTGATACGGTAGGTGACTGCTGTGAGTGATAAAATAAGGCTTGACGTTGCTGTTTTTGAACGGGGCTTTGCCGAAACAAGAGAAAAAGCAAAGGCACTTGTTATGGCAGGCAGTGTCTACGTTAACGGGATGAAAGCGCTTAAAGGCGGTGCATCCGTTAAAGCAGAAGATGTTATAGAGGTTAGAGGAGCGGTTAATCCTTATGTAAGCCGCGGCGGATTAAAGCTTGCCAAGGCGATGTCGAGCTTCGGTATTAAGCTTGACGGCTTCAGGTGTATGGATATAGGTGCTTCTACAGGCGGATTTACGGACTGTATGCTTCAGAACGGTGCAGTTAAAGTTTATGCCATTGACGTAGGCTACGGTCAGCTTGCGTGGAAGCTGCGCTGTGACGAACGTGTTGTAAATCTTGAAAGAACAAATTTCCGCTATTGCACAAGGGAGCAGATTCCCGAGGAAATAGATTTTGCAAGTGTGGATGTTTCATTTATTTCGCTTAAAATAATTCTGCCCGTTATGCGTGAGCTGCTTAAAGCAAACGGCAGGGCTGTATGCCTTATCAAGCCGCAGTTTGAAGCGGGCAGGGAGCATCTCAATAAAAAAGGTGTTGTTAAGGATAAGGAAGTCCACGCAAGAGTTATTGACGAAATCTGCAATTTTGCCCTTGAATCGGGTTTTGACGTTATTGCGGCGGATTTTTCTCCCGTAAAAGGTCCTGAGGGCAACATCGAATACCTGCTGTATATTGAAAAATCAGAAAATCCGCAGTTTATATGGGAAGGCGGCGCAAGTGAGTTATCGGATGCTTCCCATCAAGCGCTTGATAAAGAGTAGGGGGGTGCTGAGATGGTTTTTACTGTTTTGCCGAACTTTTCCCGTGAGGGAGCCAGGGCGTTAACTCAGAGAATCTGCTGCAAACTCTCTGAGCTCGGAGCGCAGAGTCTTTTACCCATTCAGGGAGAGAACGGTGATATTCTGTCCGATGAATACGGCAAGGCAATAAGCGACGCTATCATACAAAGTGATGCCGTAATTGCCGTTGGCGGTGATGCAACCATCATCCATGCCGCCAAAAAATCGGCATCTGTCGGTAAACCCGTACTCGGTATAAATGCAGGAAGACTTGCGTTTATGGCAGGTCTTGAAGAAAACGAGCTTGATTTGCTTGAAAGGCTTATCAGCGGCGATTATACAGTGGACAGAAGGCTGATGCTCAAAGCTTGCGTTATGCGCGGAGACGAGCAGATAAGCTGCAACTACTGTGTAAATGATGCTTACATTTCGCGCAATACGGGGCTTCGTATGGAAAGCATAAACGTTCACCTCGGTGACCGTCTTATAAGCAGCTATCTTTGTGACGGAGTGCTTGCGGCAACACCAACGGGCTCAACGGCATATTCACTTTCGGCCGGCGGCTCTGTTGTTGACCCTGAGCTTGAAAGCATTTTGCTTACTCCCGTTTGCTCGCATTCTCTTTTTGACCGTCCGTTGATTCTCAGACCCGATGCCGTGCTTACGGTCTCATCCGCATCAAGCAATCCTCTGCGTGTTTTGCTTGACGGCAGAGAAACGCTTGATATTGAGCCTGACAGCAGGGCAGTAATTTCAAAGGCGGAATACAAAGCGGAATTTATTCGGATTAAATCCGATAATTTTATAGATATTTTAGGCGCAAAGCTTGCACACAGAAAGGAAGTACGCTAAGTGAAAAAGAAAAGACATGAACTGATACTCAAGCTCATCGAGGAAAATTCTCTTTCCACTCAGGCAGATTTACTTGAAAAGCTCAAGGAGTGCGGATTTGACGCAACTCAGGCTACCGTTTCCAGGGATATCAAAGAGCTTCGCCTTGTCAAGAAGGTAGACGAAAGCGGAGTAAGCCGTTATGCCGTGGATATGGGAGACTCAACAGAGCTTGTAGGTAAGTACAGGAGTATTTTTGAACACTCCGTTGTTTCTGCGGATAATGCAGGCAATATGCTTGCCGTAAAATGTTACGTAGGTATGGCTCAGGCTGCGTGTGCGGCTCTTGATTCTATGCATTGGGACGGGCTTGTAGGCACAATAGCAGGCGATGATACGATTTTTGCCCTTTGCAAAACTGAGGAGGCATCAGCAA
>JAZNUP010000072.1:0-8709 GCA_045592385.1 Acutalibacteraceae bacterium | reverse complement strand
CCGCAAAAGCGTTTACACCGAGCGACGAGGTGAGCTGAGAAATGACCTTTGAAGCATCGCTGCCCGTGCGGTCAATTTTATTTATAACGAAAATTGCGGGAATCTTCAGCTTGCGCAGGGCGGAGAAGATAAGCTTTGTGTGCGCCTGTACGCCCTCCACGGCAGAAAGCAACAACACCGCCGCATCAAGCACGGCAAGGCTTCTTTCCACTTCGCCTGCAAAATCCACGTGACCGGGAGTATCAATAAAGCACAGGGAGTTGCCGTTATGCTGCACTTTTGCGCACGCAGAGCGCACGGAAATTCCCCTTCTGCGCTCAACACGCATTGAATCGGTAGCGCAGGTGCCGCTGTCCACGCTTCCTGCCTGCCTCAATGCGCCCGAAAGGTGAAGCAAACGCTCCGTCAGCGAGGTTTTGCCCGCGTCAACGTGGGCGAGAATGCCGATATTATATTTTTTCACGCCTGCACCACCCCAGTTTAATATCAGTTTAATATTAACACATATCAAATCTTTACGCAATGCCTGTTTTTTTATATTGATAATTTACGAAAAATGTGATAATATTAAATTTAGTCTGAAAACAAATTACTTCTTGAGGGAGGAAACCGATTATGACTGATATTGAAATTGCCCAGAGTGCCGTTATGCAGCCCATTACCGAAATTGCCGAGGTTGCGGGAGTTGATTGCAAGTATCTCGAGCAGTACGGCAATTACAAGGCAAAGATTGACCTTTCCCTGCTTAAGGAAAGCAACAAAGAGGACGGTAAGCTCATCCTTGTTACCGCCATCACTCCCACCCCTGCAGGCGAGGGTAAAACCACTACCACAATAGGCCTTACCGACGGTCTTCGCAAAATAGGCAAAAACGCTCTTGCCGCTCTTCGCGAGCCTTCGCTCGGTCCCGTTTTCGGCGTTAAGGGCGGTGCCGCAGGCGGCGGATACGCTCAGGTTGTTCCCATGGAGGATATCAACCTGCATTTCACAGGCGACTTCCACGCAATCGGCGCGGCAAACAATCTTCTTGCCGCTATGCTGGACAATCATATCCATCAGGGTAACTCCCTCGGTATTGATACAAGAAGAATCACCTGGAAGCGCTGCGTTGATATGAACGACAGACAGCTCCGCTTCGTAGTTGACGGACTCGGCGGCAAGGTGAACGGTGTTCCCCGTGAGGACGGTTACGATATCACCGTTGCAAGCGAAATTATGGCAGTTCTCTGCCTTGCAAGCTCCATTACAGACCTTAAGGAGCGCATTTCAAGAATAATCGTTGGCTATAACTATGAGGGCAAGCCCGTTACCGCGGCTGACCTTATGGCTGCAGGCGCTATGACCGCTCTGCTCAAGGACGCTCTCAAGCCCAACCTTGTTCAGACCCTTGAGGGCACACCCGCATTCGTTCACGGCGGACCCTTTGCAAACATTGCACACGGCTGTAACTCCGTTATCGCCACAAGAATGGCAATGAAGCTCGGCGATTATGCCGTTACGGAAGCAGGCTTCGGCGCTGACCTCGGCGCAGAGAAATTCCTTGATATCAAGTGCCGTTACGCAGGTCTCAAGCCCTCCGCAGTTGTTATGGTTGCAACCGTAAGAGCGCTCAAGATGCACGGCGGTCTTACCAAGGACCAGCTCGGCAGTGAGAATATTGAGGCTCTCGAAAAGGGTATCCCCAATCTTCTCCGCCACGTTTCCAATATCAAAAACGTTTATAAGCTTCCCTGCGTTGTTGCGGTTAACCGTTTCCCCACCGATACGGATGCCGAAATCAACACAGTTATTGCAAAATGCCGCGAGCTCGGTGTAAACACCGTTCTTTCCACCGTATGGGCAGACGGCGGCAACGGCGCTGTTGAGCTTGCAAAGCAGGTTGTTGAGCTTTGCGAACAGCCCAACGATTTCAGCTTCTCTTATGAGCTTGATGAAAGCGTTGCAGGCAAAATCGAAGCAGTTGTAAAGAAGGTTTACGGCGGTACAGGCGTTAGTCTGAGCGTTGCCGCAAAGAAGCAGATTGCAGAGCTTACCGACCTCGGCTATGGCAACCTTCCCATCTGCGTTGCAAAAACTCAGTACTCCTTCTCCGACGACCCCACAAAGCTCGGCGCTCCCGAGGGCTTTACCGTAAGCGTAAAGAACGTCAAGCTCTCCGCAGGCGCAGGCTTTATCGTAGTTTACACGGGCGATATTATGACTATGCCCGGCCTTCCCAAGGTACCTGCCGCTGAGAAAATCGACGTTGACGAAAACGGCAGAATCTCCGGTCTTTTCTGATATCAAATGAATAACGGCTTGCATCGGATTTTACTCCTTTGCAAGCCGTTTTTTTATCTTATTTCATAGCTTTACTGTTCATTGCAAAATTCAGCACCCACGCGGCGTTGCGCTGCAACTCGCCGAGGGTTATGCCGTCCTTTTTGCCGAGAGTCCTGAGCAAGGTGCCGTCAGGCTTGCGCTTGCCCGCTCTGTTGCCGCCCGGCATAAGCACGTTGACTCCCGCTCTTACGCGGTAAGCCTGATTGCGGATTCCGGGGAATTCGGGCGATTTCGAGGAGCGCATCCACCAATCGGTCATAATGCATCCCGTATAACCCCATTCGCCCCTGAGTATACGCTCGCAAAGCTCGTAGTTATAGTGACCCCACACGCCGTTTATCTTGTTGTAAGAGGTCATAATATTCTGCGGCGATGCGGTCTTTACGCAGATTTCAAAGCCCTTGAGGTAAATCTCCCTGAGCGCACGCTCTGAAAGCACGGAATCGTTATTGGTGCGGTTTACCTCCTGATTGTTGCAGGCGAAATGCTTGGGACAAGCGGATGCCCCTGCGCTCTGCACGCCCTTTACAACCGCCGCCGCCATAACTCCCGTAAGCAGAGGGTCCTCGGAGAAATACTCGAAGTTTCTGCCGCACAGAGGATTGCGGTGGATATTCATACCCGGTGCAAGAAGCACGTGGGAGCCTGCTTTGTTCATTTCAAGCCCCGTCTGAGCATAAAGCTCCTGCACAAGGGCGGGATTCCAGGTACAGCCGAGCTCCGTTGCAACGGGCAGAAGGGATGCACCTGCGCTGAGTCTTATGCCCGAGGGTCCGTCCGTGGTTGTGACGGCAGGAATTCCCTTACTGCGCAAGGATTCCAGCACTCCGCCGAAAGCGCCTGCGTTGCCCGGCGCACCAAGGGGGCTGTTCATCACGTAATCGCCCCTGCTGAGTGCTTCAAGCTCGTCATAGCTGAGCTGAGCGATAAATTCATCCATACTGACTTTGCCGCTTTTTACGTCGCCCAGTTTATAGCCCTTATCGCCCGTGGGGGCAATCTCTTCGGGCAGATTTTCAAGAATGATATCCTTAAGGCTGTACTTTGCAAGCGGCACGTCCTCATACCTTGCGCCGCCGAGATTCTTAAGTCGTCTGAAAGGCTTGACGGGTGCGGCACTGTGCGCAAGACGCTCGGTTATTTCATCCTGCTCCTGCACGTATTCAAAGCACTTTGAGGCGCTTCTTACGTCAGTGCCGAGGTAAACGGAATAAATTCCCTTTTCGAGAATGTATGCGTATTCTTTTTCGTCATCGTAGGATGCCATTGCGCTTACCTCAAAGGAAAGCTTTACGTTTTCGCTTTCTCCGCTTGCGATTTCGGGAGTTTTTGCAAAGGCAGCAAGCACCCTTGACGGCTTACCGAGTCTGCCCTCAGGGGCTTCAACGTAGACCTGCAAAACCTCTTTGCCGCTGTATTTACCCGTGTTTTTCACGTCCGCAGTAATGCAGATTTCCCCTTCGTTTACGGCGCAGCTTACGTTGCAGATTTCAAACTTAGTATAGCTGAGACCGAAGCCGAAGGGATAAAGCACCCTATCCTTATTAAAGGTTTCAAATCCTCTGTAGCCTACGTAAATATCCTCGGTGTAGCAGTTAAAATCCCTGTTGCCGAAATCCTTTGCCGAGGGGTAATCCTCATAGCTTTTTGCAACAGTATCCGTAAGCTTTCCGCTCGGTGAGCATCTGCCCGAGAGTACGTCGGCAACAGCGTTTCCGCTCTCCATTCCCGCCTGCCAGACGTAAAGAATCGCCGTGATTTTATCACCGTAAGAGGCAATCTCGCTCATATCTATGATGTTGCCGCAGTTGAGCACAACCGCAACCTTTTCAAATGCCGAGGTGACGGCTGAAAGCATTGCCTTTTCCGCCCCGGTGAGATAGTAGCTGCCTGCTTCAAGCTTGTTTTCTCTGTCCTCGCCTGCGGCTCTGCCTATAACCACAACCGCCGTGTCCGATTTTTTCGCCGCCGCAAGAGCCAGCGCACTGTCAACGGGCATTTCATCGTAGCACATCGGCCAATGACCCCAAAAGCCGTCGTCAACGGGATTTTCGGCGCACCAGCTGCGGTAGATTTGCGCAAGCTCCTCGTTTACGTTTACTGCGCAGTTTTTCAAGCCCTGCATAAGGCTTACCTTGTAGGGCACCTTTACGTCACCGCCCGAGCCGTATCCCACGTAAAACCAGTCATTCTGCACTCTGCCGAAAACGGAAACAGTGTTTTCCGCCGTCAGCGGCAGGGTGTTTTTGATATTTTTGAGCAAAACCGCGCCCTCTGCACCTACCCTGCGGCAAAGGGAAACTGTTTTTTCATCGGGCACAAAGGCAGGCAATCCGCCGCCCTGCGCACTGCCCTGAGAGGTGACGGTGGTAACGTAATTCACTACCTTGCCCACCGCCTTGTAAACCTTGCTTTTAAGCTTTTTCATAAAATCACCCGTCCGATAATATTTCTGCTTTGATGATATCACACTTTCCCCCGTGCCGCAAGAGGTGTGGCAAGCATATGTGATTAACTTATTTGTGTACACGGATTGAAAGCAAATCCCCTGCACTCAGATACACTCCGAATCCCGTAAAAACGCACAAAGCATTCTCGCAAAACGGAGCAATCCCTTATAAATCAAGGGTTTTACGCTTTTGGCTTTTCCCCTAAATCAGGTTTATTTCTGTTGGTTTATCATATAATCAACAAATAGCAAAGGAGGAAAACACTTTGGCAGTAAGACCTGTTTTTGAAGTGACTTCAAAAAAACCGTTCTTTAAGGAAGCTGAGGTTGAGTTTGTCTGGAATAAAGGGCTCAACATAAATCAGCGGCGGAAAAACGTTGTAGCGGTTCATAACGCATTCAACGGCTTGTACCCTGAAAAAAGAATTCTTGAGATTTCCTCGAAATCTCTGCAATCAGAGGGTTTACCTTTGAGCGCATTCAAGCTGCGGAAATATGTAGCTACACTTGATAGACCGCTTGAGGTTGAAAATATTTATCAGGGCGGAAAAATATTTGAAAACGGCGGTCCGTTTCTGGATATGTATAACTGTACGGCAATGCAGGCAAAAAAAGACGATAGATTGCATTCACTCGGTAAGGTTGTCGGATTCTACTTTGAAGGGAAAATATATTCTCCCGAGTTTTACGATTCTTTCTACAACTGGCTTTATATAAATGCATTGCTTGAAAATCCTGAACTGTCAGATCCGTTGTTCGGTTTCGACGCATTTACGGATATAGCCTATAACCCCAAAAAAAGCAAAAGCTGTCAGGCAAGAAGCGCGGCAATATTCGTATCCCTTGCAAAAACGGGATTAATTGACGCGGCAAAAGATTTTGATGAGTTTGTACGGACGGTTTATACCTGATGATAAACAATGCAAAAAAACGCAAGCACTCTCACGGAGTGCTTCCCTGATAACATATTCCAAAAATCTTGATAATCAAAAATACAATTAAGGAGTTTTAACTTATGAAAAAGAATATCACTAAAGTTTTATCAATAGTTCTTGCACTTATTACGGTTTTCTCAACAAGCACAATCGGTTTAACCGCTTCAGCAGCAGTCAATACAAATTATCCGAGCTATGATGCTCCTGAAAATTCAGGTGACTATGCTTATTGGAACGGTTCAAAGGTTGTAAAATCAAGCAGCACAACTAAAGAAGAAATTTGCTGGGCTCAGTCTACCATTAATTACTGCATAGCAAACGAAGGACTTAAAACATCATATATCGCAGTCGACGGTTCGTTCGGCCCCGGCAGCAGGGCTGCAACAATTGCCTTTCAGAAGGCTGCAGGCTTAACGGCGGACGGGTCCTTCGGCCCTGCCACTATCAAAAAAATGAAGCTTATCCTGTCTGACGGTAAGAAAAATTCGCTCAATCCTGTTTACACAACAAACAACGGAAGTTCAAAAACGCTTTCAATCAACTGGAACTTAATCAAAAGTACAGGTAAGCAGCGTTCAGGTGAGAAGAACTGTCTTTGCAGAGCGTTTGCTTACAGCAGAGATATCATTGACGGTACTGCACACAAGTGGACAGAATATAGCGAGGGTTATCTCAAATCAGCAGGCAGATACAGTTATACTGCCGTTTGCTCAAAGGCCGGTTACGCCAAGAAAACAAGTAAAAGTCAGGCCACTGTTTTCAAAGCAGTTTATGACAATATAAATAACGGCAAGCCTGTTGTTATTAACGTAGACGACGGTGCCGGAAAACGTTCTACCGGTTGTCATTATGTAGCAGTTGTCGGATATAAAAATGTTACAGATTCCTCTAAGCTTTCTGCTTCCAACTTCTTAATCATTGATTCTGTTGGCAACGGTGGTTATACAACCGAAAACCTCGGAAGTTTAGGATATTATCTTCTTAAGAATTCAAGCGGAAGTTATACCTACTATATTGACTGATGATTGCATAAATCATAGTGTTGCTCGTAATCGCTTATGGGCAACACTTTTTTAATAATAAAAATCACAACCTACATTCTTTATTGCTCTATAATAAAACCAAAACCCCCGGCTGAGCCGGGGGTTGTCTTTTGCTTAAGCATTAAATCAATATCGGCCTGCCGAAGCAAGCCGATTTGTTTATTAAAGACCCAATAATCTCTGGAATATGTTGACCACCTTAAGAAAGCCGTTTCTTACAAGATTAAAAATATGGCTGATAAAAGTAACAACCGTATTTCCCGTGCCTTCAGCTGACTCACCGTTATAGGATGAGGAAACAGAATTCATCCAATAAATCAGACCGTTGGGACTCTTGAGAGTAAGGGTATTGCCGCTGCCGTCGATTGTTTCAACATCAGGGTAGATGCTGCCGTCAAGCATATGCAAATCATAGGTAACTACCTTTGCCATGTGATGATTGTCACTCGCCGCAGAACCTGCAGGCTCCGTTACGTTGCTGAAGCTGCTCAGACGGCACTTTTCGGGCTGAGAATTATACTTGAGAACATTATTCCACAAAGGAAGTGTTACAAGTGAATAGTTTATTACGGGATCCTTTTTGCTTGAAATCATCCATATTGCAACATCCGAACAAGCCTTTACCTCGCCTGCAGTTGTGTTTCCCGTTGCCGCAATGGGGAATGCGCCCGCAAAATACTCAGGATATGCGGCTATCATGTCCCAGGTCATTTCCGCTCCTGCAGAGCTGCCGCCAATATAGATACGGGTTAAATCAATGTTTTTTCCGTATCTGTCAATAACATCGTCA
The DNA here is from genome assembly GCA_045592385.1 of Acutalibacteraceae bacterium. GTDB lineage: Bacteria > Bacillota > Clostridia > Oscillospirales > Acutalibacteraceae > CAG-177. The sequence continues at coordinate 1,170 of JAZNUP010000072.1, read as the reverse complement.
ATAACGGCACGAAGCGATTCAAGCAACGAGGTGCTCCAGTAAACCAGCTTATCCTCAGGTGCACGGGGAAGCAGAATAAAAGCTCCGCCGCTTGTGAATCGCCTCTGAAGCTCAGAGGATGCCCAATAAGGCATATCGCTGTCATCAAGCTGAGAATTCACATAGTCGCCGTGACCTATTCCGTGAAGGAAAATAACAAGGGGATATTTTACGGAATCGTTTTTCCCTGCGGGAGAATAACAGCAGTAATCAAGCGCATAGCCGCCCTCTTCGGGGGCAACAAAACTGTCGAACTCATCACGCAGAGCCTGTATTCCTGCCGATGTGGGCAAGGCGGTTTTTCTGCCTGCGGCAAAAGTACCGATCGGAAGAGAGAGCACACACATACACACCGCCAGTAAAACCGCAATTGTTTTCTTAGTTGTTCTTGACAAAATATACACCCCTTAAAACAGATTAAATACATATTATCAACGAAAGAGTTTATTGTCAATTATAAATTTTTACTTCCTTTGCTAAAGCTGTTCTTGGTTTGCAAGAAGAAAGGGACTGCCTTACGCAAAGAACAAAAGAACTAGACAAAAAGCACCTCTCGGATAACATATTAAGGATTTTTTAGATAATTTAGATAATAAAAAAGAGATAATAAAGAAAAGCTAATAATACAAACAGCGTACAAATTTTCGTTCACTATTATCTATTATTTATTCAATATTATCTCTATATCTTCGCCTCGCAAGAGGCGCTGCTTGGTGGACCTGGTGGGATTCGATTCGCGCGCCTGCGGGCGCTTGGTCGCTCGCGGTCACAACAGTCCACCGGACTGTTGCTCTGTACCGCTCGTCCTTCGAATCCCACAAATGAAAAACCGCCGCAGTAAAAGCTGCAACGGTTTTTGGTGGAGCGCTTTGGTTTAAATCCGAACCGAAAGCAGCTTCTATTTCCTCTAGTGTGATGGTTTCCGTACCATATTTGAAGTTGTATGTAAACACCAGTTTATCGTCATAAACATATACCGAGTTGACGAAAGTGTCTATTATCTGTCTTTGATAGTTTCTGTTGTTGGGATTGCCGCCTTTGAATCGGCTTATCCAATTTACGATTTTTTCTTTTGAATATTTCGGGCGTTTTATTTCCGCCTGCAAAATTGCAACTTTTAGATTCCTCTGC
>JAZNUP010000071.1:0-12065 GCA_045592385.1 Acutalibacteraceae bacterium | reverse complement strand
ACAAGAATCCTCCCGCAAACGCTATGGAATGGAAGGGCAACCCCTGGAACGGTCAGGAAAGCACAGAAAAGGGTGCTCATCCCAACAGCCGTTTCACAGCTCCCGCAAAGAACTGCCCCTGCATCAGCTCCGAATTTGAGAATCCTGACGGTGTTCCGATTTCAGCATTCGTATTCGGCGGCAGAAGAGCAAAGCTTGCTCCCCTCGTTTATCAGTCAAGAAGCTGGAACCACGGTGTATTCGTAGGCTCAATTATGGCTTCCGAAACCACAGCTGCAGCTTCCGGCGCAGTAGGTGTTGTTCGCCGTGATCCTATGGCAATGCTTCCCTTCTGCGGCTATGATATGGCTGATTACTGGCAGCACTGGATTAACATCGGCGCTGAGCTTGACCCTGAAAAGGCTCCCAAGATTTTCAACGTTAACTGGTTCCGTAAGGATGACGAAGGCAACTTCCTGTGGCCCGGCTTCGGCGATAACCTCAGAGTTCTTGACTGGATTATCGACCGTTGCGAAGGCAAGGTGGATGCAGTTGAAACTCCTATAGGCTTTGTTCCCAAGGCTGAGGATATCTGCCTTGACGGTATTGAGGATGAAGTAAGTGATGCACAGCTTGCTGAAATTCTCAGCGTTGATAAGGCTCTCTGGCAGGATGAGGTTGCGGGAATTGATGAATTTTACAAGAAGTTCACCGATTTCGGCTCAACCGTTCCCGCTGAGCTTGTAGCTGAGCTTGAAACCCTCAAGTCCAACATTCAGTAATATTTGAATTCCCTATCGGGCACGGCGTTTGCTGTGCCCGATATTTTATATAAAACTTTCAACAGAATTAATACATTCTTTGTTTTATATTGACATATTTTAAAAATTATGGTACTGTTTTTTTACAAATGCCGTGCACCGATAATGTGCTGCGGTAAAAATTTTGGAGGGATTTTTTATGCTTAACACCCGCAAAAGAAGAATCCTCGCTGTTATAATGATGATTTCGCTCCTCTTCTCAGCATTTGCATTCACCTGCTTTGCTGACGGCGAAGAAGTAGCTGAAATCTCCGAAGAAATGGTTCTGCTTTCCGCTGATGCAACTGAGGTTGTTGAAGAAGAAACAAACCGCTTTGTAAACACAGCGTGGGCATTGCTTCCTCCCGTGGTAGCAATTATTCTTGCTCTCATTACCAAGGAAGTTTATTCATCGCTCTTCATCGGAATTCTTGTAGGCGGTCTGCTTTATTCCGGTTTCAGCTTTGAAGGTACCATTGTTCACGTTTTCAGCGACGGTTTCATCGCAAGCGTTGCCGATTCCTACAATATGGGTATCATTATCTTCCTTATTGTTCTCGGCGCACTTGTTGCAATGATGAATAAGACCGGCGGCTCCGCTGCTTTCGGCAGATGGGCATCAAAAAGAATCAAGACCAGAGTAGGCGCTCAGCTTGCAACAATTCTTTTCGGCTGCCTTATTTTCATTGACGACTATTTCAACTGCCTCACTGTAGGCTCGGTTATGCGCCCTGTTACCGACAAACATAAGATTTCCAGAGCAAAGCTTGCTTATCTCATTGATGCCACGGCAGCTCCCATTTGCATTATTGCTCCCATTTCATCCTGGGCAGCAGCAGTTGCAGGCTTCGTTGCTGAGGAAGAAGTAAGCGGCTTCCAGCTTTTCCTTAACGCTATTCCCTACAACTTCTATGCACTTCTTACCATTCTTACAATGGTTGCTCTTGCAGTTCTTAAGGTTGATTTCGGTCCTATGAGGGTTCACGAAAGAAACGCAATGGAAAAGGGCGATCTGTTCACCTTTGATGCAGAGAGCTTTGCAAACTCATCAGATGATGAAGCTAACCCCAAGGGTAAGGTTATAGACCTTATTCTCCCCGTTGTAATTCTTATCATTGCCTGCGTTATCGGTATGATTTATTCAGGCGGATTCTTTGATGCAACAAGTGATGCATATCACGATTTCATCGTTTCCTTCTCATGTTCAGATGCTTCCGTAGGTCTTGTTTACGGTTCCTTCTGCACCCTTATTATTGCTGTTATCTACTTTATGATTCGCAGAGTTATCTCCTTCAAGGATTGTATGTCAGCTATACCTGAGGGATTTAAGGCAATGGTTCCTGCTATTATGATCCTTGCCTGCGCATGGACTCTTAAGGCTATGACTGACAGCCTCGGTGCAAAAGAATTCATTGCAGGTGTTGTTGAAAACACAGCAGGCAGCTTTGCAAGCTTCCTTCCTGCAATCATTTTCCTTATTGCAATTGGCCTTTCTTTCGCAACAGGTACTTCATGGGGTACTTTCGGAATACTTATTCCTCTCGTACTCAACGTATTCCCCTATGAGTCAGGACCCATCTCCATCATCGCAATTTCAGCCTGTATGGCAGGTGCGGTTTGCGGTGACCACTGCTCACCCATTTCCGATACCACTATTATGGCATCTGCGGGCAGCCAGAGTAACCACATCAACCACGTTTCAACTCAGCTTCCCTATGCTCTTATGGTAGCAGGAGTTTCGTTTGTATCCTACATTATTGCGGGCTTTGTACCCCAGGCTTATATTGCCCTTCCCATCGCAGTTGTTCTTATGCTTGCAACAGTAGTTGTACTTAAGTTCACCGTTGGCAGAAAAGCAAAATAAGTAACGAAAAGTGCAAACTCTCTTTTCACAGGGGGGACTGATACTTTTATAAAAAATACGGCGCATCACGGGGATAAAACCTTTTGTGATGCGCCGTTTTGATTTTTGATGATTTATTTATCTGTTCCGAGGAGTTCGTTTACGCTTATTCCGAGGATTTCGGAAAGCGCTTTAAGTTCAAAATCAGTTACGTATCTGAGCTGACCCTCAAGCTTGGAAAGACCGGAAGCGTTAAGGTCAATGCCTTTTACCTGAAGCTGGGTAAGAAGATCCTTCTGCTTCATATTGATAGCCTTGCGTCTTGCTTCTACCTTGGCCCCGATAATGTTTCTGTCACCAAGAGCCTGTTTTCTGATTCTCATCTTAAAATTACCTCCTGTTATCTTTTTGCCACTCATATATTTTACTATACAGATTGTATAATTCAGCCAAGCAAAAGAGCGTAAAATGTAAAAAAATGACCTTTTTTTGTTGCTGAAGCCATTTTAACACAACAATTAGAAAAAAGCAATACATATTTATAATTATTCATTGATTTTTATTTGATATTTTTTTGATTTTAATACAAATGAAAAATTAGGGATTGAAAAAAGCGCCTGTGTGGTGCATAATAATACTATTAATCTGTTTTTATATATTGGAGGTAATTGTATGAAATCTCTGATTGACCGCAACCTTACCATGCTTACCGATTTTTATGAGATTACAATGGCAAACGGATATTTCAGCCACGGTCATAAGGACACGATTGCGTATTTTGATATGTTTTTCCGTCAGATACCCGATTCAGGCGGATTTGCGGTAATGGCAGGTGTTGAGCAGCTTGTTGATTACCTTGCAAACCTCAAGTTCTCAGAGGAGGATATTGATTATCTTCGCACCAAGGGCTTCGGGGAGGATTTTCTTGATTATCTGAGGAATTTTAAATTTGCCTGCGACGTGTGGGCGGTGCCTGAGGGTACACCTGTTTTCCCCGGCGAACCTATAGTAAAGGTAAGGGGGCCGATTATTCAGGCGCAGTTTATTGAAACAATGGTGCTCATCTGCATCAATCATCAGAGTCTCATTGCTACCAAGGCAAACAGAATAGTAAGAGCTGCCGAGGGCAGACCCGTTATGGAGTTTGGCTCACGAAGAGCTCAGGGCTTTGACGGTGCCGTTTACGGAGCAAGGTCGGCTTATATCGGCGGATGTGCAGGTACTGCGTGCACAATAAGCGATGAGCTTTTCGGCGTTCCCGCTCTTGGCACAATGGCTCACAGCTGGGTGCAGATGTTTGACAGTGAGTATGACGCTTTCTGCGCCTATGCAAAAAGATATCCTGATAATTGCACTGTTCTTATTGACACATACAATGTTCTTAAATCCGGTGTGCCTAACGCTATCAGAGCATTTAACGACGTTCTTGTTCCTATGGGCAAGCGCCCCAAGGGTGCAACAATTGACAGCGGCGATATTACTTACCTTTCCAAAAAAGTAAGAAAGATGCTTGATGAAGCAGGCTTTGAGGATTGCGGAATAGTCGCCTCGAACTCCCTTGATGAATATATTATCAGAGATATGCTGATTCAGGGTGCAAAGGTAAGCTCCTTCGGAGTTGGTGAAAGGCTTATCACATCGTCCTCCAGCCCTGTTTTCGGCGGAGTTTACAAGCTGTGCGCAGTTGAGAAGGATGGTCAGATTGTGCCCAAAATCAAGCTCAGCGAGAACGTTGCCAAAATTACCACCCCCGGCTCCAAAAAGGTTTACAGACTCTTTGACCGTGAGAGCGGCAAGGCAATGGCGGATCTGATTACTCTTGATACCGAAACAGTTGACGACAGTAAGCCCTACGAGCTCTTTGATCCGAACTTCACCTGGAAGCGCAAGGTTATAGAGAATTATGAAGCAAAGGAATTACTTGAGCCTCTTTTCGTTAAAGGCGAGTGCGTTTTCAACCGCAAGTCCGTAAAGGAGATTCAGGAATACTGTAAGGCACAGATAGATACTTTGTGGGATGAAGTGCTGCGCTTTGAAAATCCGCATACATATTATGTTGACCTTTCTCAGGATCTCTGGGATATAAAGGATTCCTTACTGAAGTCAAAAAAATAAAACACGGAAAATGAAAACATCGGCTTGCACAAAGAAGTGTAAGCCGATGTTGGTTTTTATTTATTTTGCGGCAGCTGCCATACGTTTTTTCATTTTTGATTTATAACTCATAAGAGCCTTGACGTTTGCATCGGGGGTGCTGATATCGCCAACGCTGCGTACACCCTTTGAGTACATACCTCTGAAATCAGTACCGCCGATTGAAAGCAGACCGTTTTTCTTGGCAATTGCCGCAAGCTCTGCAACCTGCTGATCGGTATGAGAGGGGTGCCATACTTCAATACCGTCAAGTCCGAGAGGGATAAGTTCTTCAATAAGCTCTATGTTTGAACGCTTGCCGGGGTGGGCAAGAACAGCAATTCCGCCTGCCTCGTGTATAGCTTCAAGTACCTCTGCAGGCTCCTTATACTTGGCCTGAACGATAATGTTCTCAGGGCTTTCGGGATTGAAAAGCTCTTCGTAAAGCTCACCGTAGATTTCATTGGTAAGTCCGCATTCCATAAGAGCGTGCATAATGTGTTGCTTGAATACCGAGGTAGATCCGGTAGCGCACTGAACAACAAGTTCGGGTGTGATGGGATATTTGCGGGCGATTTTAAGTGTCATAAACTGGCTCGCTTTTTTTGTTGCAAGAGTATTGTGGCGGCAGAGACCTTCAAGACGGTCAGGGCTGTCGCTCAGGTAGCAGAGAATATGAGCCTGCTCGTTTCTCTTGGTATCCGTGCACGAAATCTCAACGCCGGGTATAACGTTAATTCCTCTGCGCTCGCCTATAATTTTACCCCTTACCGCGCCTGCCTGACAGTCACGGTCGGTGATAGCTATTGTGTTGATTTCTCTGTTTTTCGCAAGTGCTATGAGGTTATCAATACCCATTGAGCTAAGCGATAATTTTGTATGACAATGTAAATCTGCGCCCATAATCCAATTCACTCCTAAAATGCCGCATTTTCCTCGATTCAATCAAATTATATACCATTAAGTCAAGATTTTCAATAGATTTAAAGAAAAATATTGACAAAACTCATACTCTCTACTAAAATATGATGTTATCTTGAACACGGTATTTTTTCGGGAGGTGCGCTATGAAGAGTGTAATGCTTGGTATGAGCGGCGGAGTGGATTCCTCTGCGGCGGCTGTGATGCTGCTGGAGCAGGGGTTTGAAGTGAGCGGAGTTACGCTTATTCTCAAGGACGGCGAGCAGACTCTCAGGGACGTTGAGAGTGCGCGCAACGTGGCTGATGCTCTGGGCATTGAGCATCATACGGTTGACCTTCGTGAAAAATTCAGTAACGAGGTTATTGCAAACTTTGCATCGGAATATAAAAGCGGGCGCACTCCCAACCCCTGCTGTGTCTGCAATATGAAAATAAAGTTTGGCGCAATGCTTGATTTTGCTTTGGAAAACGGAGCGGACGGGATTGCTACCGGCCATTACGCAAAGCTTAAAAAGGATGAAGAAAGCGGAAAAACTCTGCTCATGAGAAGCGAAGGACCCAAGGACCAGAGTTATTTCCTTTACGGGCTCAATGAGTTTCAGCTTTCGCACAGTATCTTTCCGCTTGAGAATGCAGGCAGCAAGGATGAAATAAGAGCAATATGCGCCGCGAAGGGGCTCAGCGTTGCAAGCAGGGGCGACAGTCAGGAAATCTGCTTCGTGCCCGATGACGATTATGTTTCGTTTCTTTCGGCAATGGGAGTAGAGTCCGAAGCGGGTGACTTCCTTGATATGCAAGGAAACGTCATAGGCAGGCACGAGGGTATAATCCGCTATACTGTAGGTCAGCGCAAGGGCCTTGGTGCTTTTGGTAAGCCGATGTTTGTAATCTCTATAAACGCTGAAAAGAATTCCGTTATTCTCGGTGAAAACGGCAGTCAGTACAGTAAAGGACTTATAGCGGATTCGCTTAATCTTATCAGCATTGATTCCCTTGATGCGCCTCTGAGGGCTCAGGTGAAAATCCGCTTCAGAGCAAAGGAACAGTGGGCAACCGTAACTCCCGTTGACGGCGGCAGGGTTGAAGTGGTTTTTGATGAGCCTCAGCGCTCAGTAACTCCCGGTCAGGCGGCTGTTTTTTATGACGGCGATACCGTCATAGGCGGAGCGAGAATAATTTCGCAAATAGGTTAAAAAACAGTTTCCACCACCCTCTGGCATTCCGCGGGTGAATACTGCCAGCGGTCGATGTGCCCGTCGGTGATGAAGTATTTCAGCTCGCTTGCGGGGTAATCGGCATCAAAAGAATCAACTATTATCAGCTTGATTTTCATTTTCTGAGTAAGGATACTTTTTATATATACCCCTGCGTGGCTTCCCGGAGTAATTCCCTGAGTATACTCGGCAAGCCCTGCAAGATTGGGCGCAAGCTCAACGAATATCCCGTATTTCTCCACGGAGCGTACGATACCCGGCACGGTTTCGCCTATGTTGAGCGAAGCCGTGTTTTCTTCCCAAGTGCCGAGTAATTCCTTGTGTGACAGAGTGAGTCTGCCCATTTCATCAATGCTTTTTACAACCGCTTTTATTCTTTGTCCTGTGTAAAAGCGCGCACTCGGGTGAGGGATTCTGGAAACGGAAATGCTGTCTATGGGCATAAGAGCATTGATTCCTGCGCCTATGTCGCAGAATACTCCGAAGTTTTCAATGTGGGAAACGGTGGCGTCAATGATGTCGCCGGGTGTAAGGCGGCTGATGTATTTATCGGCGCATTCCGCCTGAACGGCTTTTCTGCTGAGCACTGCGCAGGGCTGGGCATTGGAATCCGCGGAAAATCCCGTAATTTTAAAAACTACGGGTTTGTTTACCCGCGAAATAAGTGCGATGTCACGGGTTGTGCCTTCGTCAATGCCGCAAGCCCCCTGAGAACGTGGGATGATGCCCTTCATACAGCCGAGGTCAACGTACAGATTATGCTCGCTGTCGCAGCGTATTACGCGCGCCTCAAGCGCAACCGAGTTGTAAAATGCTTCACGCAGGCTTGAGTGGCAGGAGAGATATTTTTTGTTTTCCTGAGTGTGAATAAGTTCGCCTTCGGGTTTATACATGTTGTTCATTCTAAGACCACCATTCTGTTTACGTTGTTACAGTATATGTATGCAAAGTTTTTTTCATTCAAAAGTAAAAAGTATTAAATAGCGTGTTTTCAAATGCGGAATAGTATGCTATAATTAATATGTATAAATGTAAACGCGCTGATTCTTTAATTATTATTGACTCATTGGAGGAAGTTTAATGGATGTCCGTGTAGGTGACAGACTCGTGATGAAAAAAAAGCATCCCTGCGGTGCGGATAGCTTCCTTGTGCTTCGCATAGGGGCAGATTTCAGAATTCGCTGCGAGGGCTGCGGCAGGGAGATAATGAACGAAAGAGTTAAGGTTGAAAAGAATATTAAAAAAATAATCAGAGAAGAAACCGACTGATTCACGGAGGATTTATGCTCGATAAGCTTAAAGATATTGAAGAAAAATTTGAAGATATAAACGCAAAGCTCTTTGACCCTGAGATTGTTTCGGACATTGAGCAGTATAAGAAACTTATGCGTGAGCAGAAAAAGCTTGCGCCCGTGGTTGAAAAATACCGTGAATTCAAAGGTGTGCAGGCAACTTATGAGGAGTCAAAGCAGCTGCTTGACGCAGGCGGAATGGATAAGGATTTCCGCGAAATGGTGGAGGAAGAGTACGTTGAATCCGCAGAGAAGCTTGAGAAAATCAAGGATGAGCTTAAGGTGCTGCTCCTTCCCCGTGACCCCAATGACGATAAAAACGTTATTGTTGAAATCAGAGGCGGTGCAGGCGGAGAAGAAAGCGCTCTGTTTGTAGGCGTGCTTTTCAGAATGTATTCTATGTATGCCGAATCAAGAGGTTGGAAGAGTGAAATTCTCAGCGCAAATGAAACGGGTCTTGGCGGCTACAAGGAAATCAGCTTTATGATTGAGGGCGACGGTGCATACTCACGCTTCAAGTTTGAGGGCGGAGTGCACAGAGTGCAGAGAGTGCCGGAAACCGAAAGCCAGGGCAGAATTCACACCTCAACCGTAACGGTTGCCGTTTTGCCCGAGGCGGAGGAGGTTGACGTTGAAATCAACCCTGCCGATTTGCAGATTGACACCTTCCGCTCAAGCGGTGCAGGCGGTCAGCACATTAACAAAACGGAATCGGCTATCCGTATCACCCATATACCCACGGGTACGGTGGTTGAATGTCAGGATGAAAGAAGCCAGCATAAGAATAAAGACAGAGCTATGAGCATCCTGCGTTCAAGAATCCTTGAGCAGGAGAGACAGAAGAGCGTTGATGCCATTGCAGGCGAGCGCCGTCTGCAGGTTGGTACGGGTGACAGAAGCGAAAGAATCCGCACCTATAACTACCCTCAGGGCAGAGTAACGGACCACAGAGTCGGCCTGACTCTTTACAGAATAGAAGCCATTCTCAACGGCGACCTCGATGAAATTATTGATACTCTTATAACCGTTGATACGGCAGAAAAGCTTAAAAGTGAGAACTGATATGCAAACCGAAATTATTAAAATTGAAGATATAAGCAGGGATGCGGCGCTTATTGAAAAGGCGGGAGAGATGCTGCGTTCAGGCGGTCTTGTTGCAATACCTACGGAAACGGTTTACGGGCTTGCGGCAAATGCGCTTGACGGCGAAGCGGTCAAAAAAATCTTCCTTGCCAAAGGCAGACCGCAGGATAATCCGCTCATAGTTCACGTTGCCGATATATCGCAGATACCGCCGCTTGTGAAAAAGATGGATGAAAGGGTTTATGACCTTGCAGAAAAATACTGGCCCGGTCCGCTTACGGTTATAATGGAAAAATCCGCGATTATACCCGACGAAGTAAGCGCAGGGCTTGATACCGTAGCGGTAAGAATTCCGTCAAATCCCGTAGCCAATGCTGTTATCAGGGCGGCAGGCGTACCTCTTGCGGCGCCGAGTGCAAATTCCTCAGGCAAGCCGAGTCCTACAAGGGCAAGCCACGTTATTGAGGATATGGACGGTAAAATTGATATGATAATTGATGCAGGCAAGAGTGAAATCGGCGTTGAATCAACCGTTGTAACCCTTGCCGAGGGTAAACCCCGTTTGTTAAGACCCGGCGGAATCACCCTTGAGCAGCTTGAAGAGGTGCTCGGTGAAACGCTTGTTGATAAAGCAGTTTTTTCAAAGCTCGGCGGCGGAGAAAAGGCATCCTCGCCCGGTATGAAGTATAAGCATTATGCGCCCAAGGCGGAGGTCACAATTCTCAAGGGCAGCCTTGAGAGTGCGGCTCAATTTATCAATTCCCTCAGCGAGGACGTATGCGTGATGTGCTTTGACGGTGAGAGCGGACGCTTTAATTGCAGATGCATCGAGTACGGTGCGGAGCACGACAGTCTGAGCCAGGCGGAAAAGATTTTTGACGCTCTGCGCAGGGTTGACGAAATGGGCTGCGAAAAGGCTTACGTAAGGTGTCCGAGCGCAAACGGAGTAGGTCTTGCAGTTTATAACAGACTGCTTCGCTCTGCGGCATTCAGAGTAAAAAATCTTGAAAGCAGGATGCCCGTAATCGGTCTTACAGGGCAGACGGGGGCAGGTAAAACTACGGTTTCCGCATACCTTGCAGAGCAGGGCTTTTACGTTATAGATACTGATATTCTTGCAAGAAAAGCGGTCGAAAATAAGGACGTGCTTTTAAGTCTTTGCGAGGAATTCGGCAACGATATTCTTTTACCCGACGGTTCGCTTGACCGTAAAAAGACTGCTCAGAGAGCGTTCGCATCAAAGGAAAAAACAAGAGCGTTAAACGATATCACTCATCCTGTCATTACCGCTATGGTACATATTGAGCTTGAAAAGGCTCAGGCGCAGGGCGCAAAGGGAGCGGTTATTGATGCGGCGGCTCTGCTCGAAAGTCCTATAACACAGCTTTGCACCGTTACGGCAAGCGTGCTGGCACCGCTTGAGGAGCGTCTTGAGCGCATTATAAAGCGTGACGGCATTACCCGTGAGCAGGCTATGCTCAGAATTTCGGCACAGTATCCGGATGAATATTACAAGGAAAAAACGGATATCATTATAGAAAATGCAAATAACTCCGATTACAGAAAAGACGTTGCACGGCTCATTGAGACGTGTTACAAAGGAAAGGATGAATAAAATGTCTGAAAAGAATAAAACCGAGCTTTTGAAAGAAGAGCTTTTCAGCAATACCAAGAGCGCCCCTGCAAAAATGAGCGAGCAGGAGCTTTCGCAGGTGTTTGACTTTTGCGAGGGATACAAAGCCTTCCTTAACTCCTGCCGTACAGAGCGTGAAGCTGCGGCTTTTACCGTAGCAAAGGCTGTTGAAAAGGGCTACACAGAGTTTGATGCCTCCTGCAAATATTCCGCGGGCGACAAGGTGTATTTCAACAACAGAGGCAAGTCCGTAATTCTTTGCACCTTCGGTAAAAAGAGCATTGAAAACGGAGTTAAAATCGTTGCATCTCATATTGATTCTCCCCGTCTCGATTTAAAGCCCAATCCGCTCTATGAGGATTGCGAGCTTGCATATTTCAAAACCCACTATTACGGCGGAATCAAAAAGTATCAGTGGACCGTTATCCCCCTTGCGCTTCACGGTGTAATCATTAAGAAAAACGGCGAAAGCGTAAACGTTTCAATCGGAGATGCTCCCTCTGACCCCCGATTCGTAATTACCGATTTGCTTCCTCATCTTGACAGAAATATGTCAAAGAGAACACTCGATACAGCCATTCCCGGAGAAACTCTCAATATTCTCATAGGCTCTCTGCCCTTCAAGGGTGACGAAACAAGCGAGCTTGTGAAGCTCAATATTCTCAATATCCTTCACGAAAAGTACGGTATTGTCGAGGATGATTTCAGAACCGCTGAGCTTGAAGCAGTGCCTGCAATAGAGGCTTATGATATCGGATTTGACAGAAGCCTTATCGGCGGTTACGGTCACGACGACCGCGTTTGTGCTTATCCTTCACTTATGGCTGCGGTTGATTGTAAAGACCCTGAATTCACCTGCCTTACAGTTCTTACTGATAAAGAAGAAACAGGTTCAGACGGAAACACAGGTCTTAAATCATTCTATCTTCCTTATTTCATTGCAGACCTTGCACGTCTCGCAGGTGTTGAAGCACACGATGTTTTAAGTAAATCAGAATGTCTTTCTGCAGATGTAAACGCGGCTTTTGATCCGATTTATCCTTCAGTCCTTGATAAGCAAAACGCAAGTGTACTCGGTTGCGGACCTACCCTTACAAAATACACAGGTGCACGTGGCAAATCAGGTACATCTGATGCATCCGCAGAAACCATGGCTTATTTTGCAAA
>JAZNUP010000070.1:0-13450 GCA_045592385.1 Acutalibacteraceae bacterium | reverse complement strand
AACTGCGAAGCACCGAAAAGGTCGCAGTTTTGATTCAGCGGAGCGTTTCTTTTATGAAGCCATACTGTCGTATGGCGAAGAAAAAAACGCTTCGGTGGGTCGGAAATCCGACCTTTGCGGCGTATTTAGTTCGAATGCAGTCACTCTATGTATGATTAATTTAAACTGAAAGTGGTTTCAGATTATGAAAGAAAAACCGATTCTTCAGCAAAAATGGTTCAAGCTCGACAATGCGGCGAAGATTTTCCCCGGGCAGAATAAGAGCACCTGGTCCAATATTTTCCGCATTACCGCCGAGCTTAAGGAGCAGGTGAAGCCTGAAATTTTAGTTACCGCTCTCGAGCGTGTAATGCCGCGTTTTCCGTGCTTCAAGGTGCGTATGAAAAACGGATTTTTCTGGCACTATTTTGCCGAAAATCCTTACCCTGCGCCTCCGCTTCTGCCCGATATCAACAACCCCTGCCACCGCATAAAATTCAAGGAAAACCTCGGCTATATGCTCAGAGTTTATTACCGTGAAAACAGAGTTTCCGTGGAGGCTTACCACTCCCTTTGCGACGGCTACGGCTGCGCGGTTTTCCTCGGCACTCTGCTTGGCGAATACTATCGCCTGCAGGGCGAAGAAATCGGATTTTCCGATTTTGTTTTAAACCCCGAAACACCTGCTCTGCCTGAGGAAATGGAGGATTCCTTCGTTAAAAACGCAAGCTCAAAGGCGAAGTACAAGCGCTCGGATAAATTCGTTTATCACGCAACGGGTGACCGTCTGCCAAAGCATACCGTGCACATAATCTCAGGCACGGTTTCCTTTAAAGAGCTTCACAAAATCACAAAGGAAAAGGGTGTCACCGTTACCGAATACATCGCCGCCGCCCTGCTTATGGTGCACATTGAAAAGCAGAGAAGAGAGCAGAGAAAGCAGAAAGAGGTCTGCGTGCAGGTGCCCATAAATTTAAGGCGCACCTTCGGCTCGAAAACCCTGCGCAATTTCACCATCTGCCTGCGCACCAAAACCGACCCCAACCGCGGCGATATGACCTTTGACGAATTGCTGAGGCTTGTATCCTTACAGCTTCGCCTTGCCAACAATAAGAACGACCTCAATATGATGATGACGGCAAACCTTGCCCTCGAAAGAAACCGTCTGCTGCGCCTTATGCCCCTTGCGCTCAAGGATTTAGGCATAGCGATATCGTTTTTAATCACGGGTGAGCAGACCACAACCGCTCTGCTTACAAACCTCGGCCCCGTCAGCTTTCCCGCAGCTCTTGAGGAGCATCTTGAGCGGATAATCCTTGTGCCCTCGCTCGGTATACGCAACGCGGCAAGGTGCGGAGTTTCCACCTTCGGGGACAAGCTGGTTATAACCTTTGCCGACGTTTTTGAACAGACGGATATTGAAAAAGAGTTCTTTACGTTCCTTGTAAAAAACGGACTTCACGTAAAAATAGAAAGTAATTTCTGAGGAGAGAATTATGTCATACTGCGTAAACTGCGGAGTTGAGCTTGAAAGCAGGGCAAAAAGCTGCCCTCTTTGTGCAACGCCCGTAATAAACCCGAATAAGCCTGCGGATGCAACGGATGCGGGAGCGTATTCCGACAAGGTGATGATTCCGAAATCCGTAACCCGCCGCTACCGCGCAATGATTGCCACAATGGTCATTCTTATCCCTAATATCGTTTGTCTGCTTGCAAATATCCTTTTTAATAAAGGGTCAGCCTGGTCGTTTTATCTTGGCGCATCGTGCGGCTTGCTCTGGGTGCTTTTTGTGCTTCCGTTTTTTGCGAAAAAGCCCAATCCCTATGCACTGTGGGCGGTTGACTCCGTGGCGGTGTGCGCTTACACGTATTTCTTTTTTGCAATGGATGCGGAGTATATGTGGTTCCTCAAATGCGCTCTGCCCCCCATTGCCGCCGTGTCGTTTTTCGCGCTGATTTACATAATCTGGTACAGACGCAAAAAGAGAGGGCGCACCCTGTGCACAATCCATCTTTTTGCGGATATGATAATTTGCAGTGTCATTATCGGAGCGGAAATCTCGCTCTATTACAGCAATTTTCTGCCGCTTTACGTATCGCTGATAGTTGCGGCATCACTGTTTGCAATCCTCGTTTTTCTTTTCTATCTCAACAGCAGCAAAAGAATGAAGGCCTGGCTTTCACGTAATTTCTTTGTGGAATAATATGTATAAGGTTGAAATCAACGGTAAAATTCAATATGCCTGCGAAGGGGCTCTTCTGGCCGATATTCTCAATAAATCGGGTGGGGGAGTTGAGCATCCGTGCGGCGGTAAGGGGACCTGCGGAAAATGCCTTGTTACCGTAAACGGAAAACAGGAGCTTTCCTGCCGTTACAGGATACATTCCGATATAAGCGTAATTCTGCCCGAAAGGGGCGAAATTTTGTCGGACTCAGGCGCACATCAGACGGGCAGGCTTACCGAAAATCTCTGCCTTGCCCTCGATATAGGCACCACAACTCTTGCGCTGGCTCTCGTTTCGCTTGATGAAAATGAAATAATCAGAGTGAAAACGTGCGCAAATCCTCAGCGCGTCTATGGTGCGGATATTATGTCACGCATTGATTACTGCCGCAAAAACGGAGTTTATGACCTGAATAAAAGGCTTGTTGAAGCGGTAAATTCTATGATTGATTCGTTCAATCTCAGAAATGCCGTAAAGCTTTACGCTGCGGGCAATGCAACTATGCTTCATCTGTTTTTCGGCGTTGACTGTTCATCAATGGGCGTTGCGCCCTATACTCCCGTTTTCCTTGAAAAAAGAGAGGCGGCGGGTGCAGAAATCGGCTTAATCGGTGTAAGCGAGGTTGAAAGCCTGCCGTGCGTTTCCTCTTTTGTAGGAGCGGATATTGTGGCAGGGCTCAACTTTACGGGTATGCCTGAAAGCGGAAAATACAGCCTGCTTGTTGACCTTGGCACAAATGCGGAAACCGTGCTTTTCGGCAACGGCAGAGTGCTCTGCACCGCGGCGGCGGCAGGGCCGTGCTTCGAGGGGGCTAACATCTCCTGCGGAATGAGCGCAAGTGACGGAGCGGTGTATTCCTATAAAAACAACAAAGCCGAAACCGTGGGCAATCTCCCTGCAAAGGGGCTTTGCGGCACGGGGCTTGTGGACGTAATTGCGCATCTTATTGAAAGCGGAGAAATCGACGAAGCGGGCTATATGGAAAACGAAGAGTTTGAAATTGCCGAGGGCGTGAGCGTAAATCAGGAGGACGTAAGGCAGTATCAGCTTGCAAAATCTGCGGTTTACAGCGCAATAATGACCCTTATCGAAACGGCTCAGGCGGAAATTGAAAGCATCGAAACGCTGTATATTTCGGGCGGATTTTCCGCGGTGATAGATATTGAAAGTGCAGTAAAAACGGGTCTGCTGCCCGAAGCGCTTAAAGGAAAATGCGCGGCGGTGAAAAACAGCAGTCTGCTCGGCACGGTGAAATATGCCTGCGAGAAAAACGACCTTTCACGCTTCACAAAAAACGCGCAATACCTTGATTTATCAACAAATCCCGTATTCTCGCAGCTGTTTATTGAAAATATGATGTTTGAATAAAATAAGGCACGTTACGCTCAGGTAACGTGCCTTATTTTATTCTCTTTCTGAAACAGGAGTTATCACAGGATTGCCGCAGGAATCAAGCAGGGGAGTAAGTCCGCCTGCGTAGCCTGCAGTTACCCACAGGTAGTTTACCCCCGTTGCCTTATCAACTATAACCTGAACGGAGGGACCGAAAACCGCGGTGCTTTCGCCGTCTTTCAGAATAAATCTTTTCTCTTTCTTCTCTTTCATAAAAATCCTCCTTGTGCGTATTTTTATTCCCTTGTAATTATAGCTAAAAACTTCGTAAAATGGAATATTTTTTCTTAAAATTTATGGTATTGTTCTTAGCGTTACAGTATGTTATCATGGTAGTGTAATAAAAAATACAGGAGGATGATTCCAAATGGCAAGATTTACTCTCCCCAGAGACCTTTACCACGGCAAGGGCTCCCTTGAAGCTCTTAAAACCATCAAAGGCAAAAAGGCTATCGTTTGCGTAGGCGGCGGCTCAATGAAGAGATTCGGCTTCCTTGATAAGGTTGTTGCTTACCTTGAAGAAGCAGGCC
Source organism: Acutalibacteraceae bacterium (assembly GCA_045592385.1). Taxonomy (GTDB): domain Bacteria; phylum Bacillota; class Clostridia; order Oscillospirales; family Acutalibacteraceae; genus CAG-177. The sequence goes on along the minus strand of JAZNUP010000070.1, from coordinate 9,323 downwards.
TTGAGGTAAAGCTTTTTGAAGGCATCGAGCCCGACCCCTCGGTTGATACCGTTATGAAGGGCGCAGCAGTTATGGCTGAGTTTGAGCCTGACTGGATTGTTGCTATCGGCGGCGGCTCACCCATCGACGCTGCAAAGGCAATGTGGATCAAGTACGAATATCCCGAAATCACCTTTGAACAGATGTGCGTAGTTTTCGGCATCCCCGAGCTTCGCAAGAAGGCACGCTTCATCGCAATTCCCTCAACCTCGGGCACTGCAACAGAGGTTACCGCTTTCTCCGTTATCACCGATTATGAAAAGGGCATCAAGTATCCCCTTGCTGACTTTGAAATTACCCCCGATATCGCTATTGTTGATTCCGAGCTTGCAGAGACTATGCCCCAGAAGCTTGTTGCTCACACAGGTATGGACGCAATGACTCACGCTATCGAAGCTTACGTTTCAACCGCTAACTGCGATTATACAGACCCCCTCGCTCTCCACGCAATCGAGATGATTCAGGAAAACCTTGTTGATTCCTACAACGGCGACAATGGCTGCCGTGAAAAGATGCACAATGCACAGTGCCTTGCAGGTATGGCATTCTCAAACGCACTTCTCGGCATTGTTCACTCCATGGCGCACAAGACAGGCGCAGCTTTTGCCGATTACGGCAACGGCGCTCACATCATCCACGGTGCGGCAAACGCAATGTATCTCCCCAAGGTTATCGAGTTCAACGCAAAGGTTGAATCCGCAGCAAAGCGCTATGCAAAGATTGCTGACAGAATGAACCTCGGCGGAAGCACTGTTGAGGAGAAGGTACAGCTTCTTATCGCATACCTTCGCGGTATGAACGATAAGCTCAACATTCCCCAGTGCATCAAGAATTACGGTGCGGACAGTTACCCCACCGAGCAGGGCTTCGTACCTGAGGAAGTGTTCCTTGAGAGACTTCCCGAAATCGCAAAGAACGCAATCGGCGATGCCTGCACCGGCTCCAACCCCCGTCAGCCCAGCCAGGAGGAGATGGAAAAGCTCTTCAAGTGCTGCTACTATGACCTTAAGGTAGATTTTTAATCTGCATACAATCTCAACGGGGATGTAAAAAAGCGCAGACCGCATAAAACAATAACGTGACAAAGGGTTTTGCAGGAATCAATATCCTGCAGAACCCTGATTTTTTACTATTAATTTAAAAATAAAGAAAAAACGATATTTTATGTGGGATGCGCTTTTTCCCTGTCCCCTTAAAAGACCGTAAGAAAACTTGCGTTTTTTTACAACGCCGTCAATTGTTGATTATTCTTCTTTAAAACTATTATCTTGCACTTTCTGAAATCAGTGATATAATAATCGTAATAAAACACCTGTAAGGAGAATGAAAATGTACATAATCAATCAGCTTACGGCGCTCATACTCTCAATCCTTTTCACCATGGGCTCTTACGCGCCCGAAAGCCTCAGCATTGCAAACGTTCCCGAAAAGCCTGCCGACAGCGTGCGTGTGGTATCCTTCAACGTGCGTTGCAAGGATGATACCTTCGGCTCGGTAAAGGGCAGGAGTCAGCTCATCTGCGCCGCATTGGAGCAGTATGCGCCCGATTCCTTCGGTGTGCAGGAGGCAACCGCGCAGTGGATTGAAATCCTCAGCGAAAACCTTACCGACTATGCCTGCATCAGTCAGATGCGTGACGGCAAGGAAAGCTCCGAGGCTTCGGCGGTGTTCTATCTCAAGGATAAATACACCGTTATTGACAGCGGAACCATCTGGCTTTCCGACACTCCCGAGGAATTCGGCTCAAAGTTCGCCCTGTCCTTCTGTCCGAGAATTGCAACCTGGGCAACCCTTGAAAACAAGGAAACGGGCGAAATCTATACCCATATCAACACCCACCTTGATCACGTGCTTGAACCCGTAAGGGTTGAGCAGATAAAGGTGCTCAAGGTAAAGATTGAGGAGCTTAAAGCCAAGGGCTGCCCCGTGGTATGCACGGGCGATTTCAATACCAAAGAGGGCGCAGACGCCTACAACGAAATGAAGCCCTGCCTCAAGGATTCCAAGTATCTTGCAAAGAATTCCGATGACGGCGCAACGTTTATCAACTACGGCAAAAACGTATTTGAAACAAGACCTATTGATTTCATCTTCGTTTCAGACGGAATACAGGTTGAAACTTATAAAATCATTGATGAAAAAATCGGCGATATGTACCTTTCCGACCACGCCGCCCTGTGCGCAGACGTGATTTTCTGATTTTAAATAAAAGAATATCCGGGCACCTGCACGCTGTGTGTGGGTGGCCGGATATATCAGACAATACCGATGAAACCTATATTATCAGCAACTTTGCCGAAGAGCTTATTGATTTGGTTGTAAAAGATTTCGGTGAATATTATGGCTTGGAAATACATTCAAAGATTTTCTTCCGGGATAAAGAAATATTTCTTTTGTTGGCAGACACCCAAAAAGAAGTTGATAAACCCCGGGATTGGGTTAAAAAGAACTGTTAAAAAAACAGATGCGAAAAGATCCTGAATATAAAAAGAAAAAACGGCAAGAGTTTTTAATGCTTTTGATTATCATTGCTTTTTATTTGATTATTGCGTTTTGCTGCAGAAATATATAATTCTCAAAATTTAAAACAAAAAATTTTTAGCGAAAACATATTGCAAAGTTTTTCTTTGCAATATGTTTTTTATATAATCCTTTTTTCAACCGAATATTCATAATTCGGTATTTTATTTGTGATTATAATATCCGTTTCGGGATAATCAAAAACTTCGCCGGCAAATCTTTCGGCCAGTTCTTTTGTGATTACATAAATATCGTAACCGCTCCAATGACAATAGTTATCATCAGGCCTAAATCTCAGATAAACTTTGAATTCCTCATCGTAGCCTATACAAGTCGTACACTCTCCGTATTCGCCGTGTAAAATGTGCACAGGTTTTAAGTTCTCTTTCATAATAGGTTTCAGATGCTTTTTTCTGGCATTTTCCTCTGCTGAACTCCATTGTTTGTCCAAATTGTGAAGGGAGTTTTTTTCTTCTTTTCCTATGTCGATATTCTTTTTTTCTTCACAAGACAGATCCGAAGAGTTTAAAAATCCCCACAACACATCGGAATAAAATCTTTCTGCCGAAAAATAACCATTCCTCTTAAAATATTCGTTTGCCTTTTCGAGCGCTTGCTCTGCATCGCTTCCGGCTTGCCTGAGATATTCTTCACCGCCTTTACGGATTTGTTCCCCAAACCTGTTTTCGTATTTTAATCGTATTTCTCTGAAATCGTTTTTCTGGCATATTTCCGGTGAAGAATAAAAGCGGTCCGCTTCGTCCTGATAATATTTCAATTCATCTTCGCATATTTCCATCAGTATGACGTATAAGCCCGTCATAACCTCGGATACTCTTGAAACAAACAATTCCCGTTTCTCTTTGTTCAACCGATATTTGATTTTTTTGATTAAATTCATAAAAAACACCTTATAATTTAAATATATGACGTTGGTATTCTACCATATAATATAGGGAAAAATCAATAAAATAGGGGAAAATCAATAAACAGAAAAGCAAAACAGAAACTACAGCAACGTTTTCTGCCAATGAAATCAAACTAATTTATCTTGATTTAAAGATGCTTGGCAGAACAAACGAATTAAAATCCACAGAGCAGATTTCAAACAGAGCAATGACAAATATTGATATAAATAAAACACCCTTTAAGCCTCTCTGCATTACACAGAGAGGCTTTTGCATATCGTGAAATTTTTCCGCCTTTTATTTAATCATTCCGAAGTGCTCTGATGTTTTTTGTTTTCCTGACGTATTGCTTTCTTTTCCGCATCGGTCAAATCCGGCTCATCCATATCCAAATCAATTTTGATATGGTGCTTGGTATTAAGCTTGGACAATAAACATACCGTCTCCACGTGGCCGGTGGCGGGGAACATATCCACGGGGCAGGCTTTTTCGGCGGTGTAGCCGAGGGGGGCGAGCACCGTAAGGTCGCGCGCCTGCGTGGCAGGGTCGCAGGAGATATAAACTATTCTGTCGGGCGCCATTTTTGCCACGGTTTCAAGCACGTCCGCGCTGCAGCCTTTCCTTGGCGGGTCAAGGATTACAACGACGGGGCGAAGCCCCTCTTTTTCAAGCTCCTTCGCCGCAAAAGATGCATCGCCGCAGATGAAGCGCGCGTTATTTATGCCGTTGATTTCAGCGTTGATTTTTGCATCCTCTATAGCTTCGGGGATAATCTCAACGCCGATTATCTCCTTTGCCTTTGATGCCATTGTAAGCCCGATTGTGCCCGTGCCGCAGTAGAGGTCAAGCACAGTTTCCCTGCCCGTGAGGCGGGCAAACTCAGCCGCCTTGGAGTAAAGCTTCTGCGCCTGCACGGCATTCACCTGATAAAACGACAGCGCGGAAAGGCGGAATTTAAGCGAGCAGAGGATATCCGTAATATAATCCGAGCCGTAGAGAGTACGGCATTTTTTGCCGAGGATGACGTTTGTTTTTTCTTTATTCACATTAACACAGATGCTTTTTATATCGGAATTCGCCGCAAGGAGCATTGTTACAAGCCTTTCCTCCTCGGGCAGACGGTTGCCGTTGATTACGGCGCACACCATAATTTCGCCCGTTGCGTGCGCGCGGCGCAGATAGATGTGCCGCAGCAGGCCGCGGTGGGCGGTTTCGTCATAAACGGGCACTTTGCACGAGCGGATATACTGCTCAAACGCGTTGAGGATTTCCTCAAACTCGCGCGGCTGAAGGGGGCAGGCGCGGCATTCTATAACTCTGTGGCTGTGGGATGCAAAAAATCCCATACGGATGCCGTCGGCATCAGCCGCCACGGGGAATTGCGCCTTGTTGCGGTAGCCCTGCCTTGAATCGGCGGCGATTATGGGCTCGGGAGTGATATCCGTTTTGCCTATTCTTTTAAGACAGTCGGCAACAAAATCCGCTTTGATTTTTGTTTCCGCCTCATAGCTCAGATGCCTGAAAACACAGCCGCCGCATTTTGCGTAAGCAGGGCAGTCAATCTCCACGCGGTCAGGCGAGGGGGAGAGGATTTCGTGCACCTTTGCAAAGGCGTAGTTGGGCTTTACCTTGAGGATGTGGGCGCTGATTTCGTCGCCCGGCGCGGTCATAGGCACAAAAATCGCAATGCCCTCGTGCCTTCCCACTCCGCTGCCCTGAGCGGTGCAGGAATCTATCTTAAGATTTATAACGTCGTTTTTCTTTATCATACTCAGTCACTCCGATTAATCGGGAATTTGTTTCATATAATTCTAACATAACGGCACGCTTAAATCAACAAAAACAGTTGCACGCATTGACACGCGGAGAAAAAACGGGTAAAATTAACGTGTTTCAAGAGAGTAAGGAGGAATTTTCAATGGGAAAACGAACTGTTCTTATAAGAGTTATAGCGCTTGTTCTTTGCGCGCTTATGGTGCTCAGCGCAGTAACCGCCGCAATCGTGGCGCTTGTGTAAGAAAGAATATGTTTTGTGAAGCGGTGCAGCCCTGAGGCTGTGCCGTTTTTTGTTGCACAAGAAAAAAATCTCGGCATAAAATACATAGACGCATCAACGGATTTGGCGAGTATAGCCAAAAAATTCATTAGCGGTAAAATTCTGTTGAAATGAAAATAATTTAATATTATAATAAAATCATAAAATTGGGTAAGTGCCCGAAAAAGGAGAGATCTTATGAAAGGCTTTGGCAAAAAACTTTTAGCCGTTCTTCTTGCGGCGGTTATGGTCTTTGGCGCGGCTCCGCTCGGCGGACTTGCGGCGATTGATATTGACCTTGACCTCGGCTCTGTATTTGAGAGCAAGGCTTTTGCTGCTGAGGAATTCACCAGCGGCAGCTTCACTTACAGCCTGAATGAAGACGGCGAGGCTCAGATTACCGGCGGCAACATTACCGGTAAGCTGGAAATACCCTCTGTGATTGACGGGCATACCGTTGTAAGCGTAGGCTTTGCGGCTTTCCGTTACCAGGACGTCACAGAGGTTATATTCCCCGATACCGTAACGGAAATCGGCGGCGAAGCTTTTTATTACTGCGACCTTCTTGAAAGCGTTACTTTCGGCAAAGGGCTGAAAAAAATCAACAGAAACGCTTTTGAAAGATGCGGAATCACGGAAATTGAAATCCCCGACAGTGTGGAGCTCATAGACTACGAGGCTTTTTACTACTGCACCGACCTTGCAGACGTGAACATCGGCAAGAACGTTACAGTAATCGGCACAAGAGCTTTTTCGGAAACCGCCATTACGGAGATTAAAATTCCCGACAGTGTGAAAACCGTAGGCTACGGCGCTTTTCAGTATTGCGACCTGCTTGCAAGCGTTGACATCGGCAGCAGCGTTGAAAGAATAGAAGGCTATTCGTTTTCATACTGCTCTGCGCTCAAAAGCGTTGAAATTCCCGGCAGTGTAACGTACCTCGGCTCCGGTGCTTTTCGGAACTGCACAGTACTTGAGAGCGTCAAAATCTGCGACAGCGTAACAGTTATTGAAAGCGGCGCTTTCGGTTCCTGCACTGCGCTTGAAAGTGTTGACCTTGGCAGCGCAGTTAAAGAAATATACGCTGAAGCTTTTTACGGATGTACTGCACTTAAGAGCATCAAGCTTCCTGACAGTGTAAAGAGCATCGGCTACGGCGCTTTCGGTTCCTGCTCTGCGCTTGAAAGCGTGGACCTCGGCAACGGTATTACGTCAGTAGGCAGCAACGCTTTCAGTTACTGCTCTGCGCTTGAAAGCGTGGACCTCGGCAACGGTATTACGTCAGTAGGCAACGACGCTTTCGCTGACTGTTCTGCGCTCAGGAGTATTGATATTCCCGACAGTGTGAAGAAAATAGGATCAAACGCATTCAGTTACTGCGAATCCCTTGAAAGCGTTGATTTAGGCAACGGTGTTGATGAAATCGGAGAATATGCTTTCGGTTTTTGTACGGCGCTCAGGAGCGTTACAATCCCTGCAGGCATTGAATATATAGGCTCCAACGTATTCTCAGGCTGTACTGCGCTTGAAAAGGCTACCTTTGCTGACGGTGCAACAATTGTAGGCGAAGCTATGTTCAGCGGTTGTGCTTCGCTCACAGAGGTAAACATCCCCGCGAGCGTCAAAAGAATTGAGAGCTCGGCGTTTTTGGGCTGCACTTCACTTGAAAGCCTCAACATCGCTGCAGAAAGCCTCTTCTTTGTATCGGACGGAGAAGTGGTTTACAACAAGAACAAAACAGAGCTTGTACTGCTTCTGGATAAAGAGGTAACAAGCTTTGAAATTCCTGCCACTGTTAAAAGAATAGGCGACAGAGCTTTTTACGGTTGCGAAAAGCTTGAGAGTGTAACTATCCCTGAGGGTGTTACGTACATAGGCGCAGAGGCATTCTATTATTGCTCCGCACTTACTGAGGTTAAGCTTCCCGCCGCGCTTAAGACGGTAGGCGACAACGCTTTTTATTATTGCAACAATCTTAAGAGTGTAACTATCCCCGTGGGTGTAACTGAGATCGGATCATATGCATTTGCCTATACGGCACTTGAGAGTGTAACAATTCCTGACAGTGTCACCGTTCTCGGAAGCTGTGTTTTCTATCATTGCCCCGCTCTCAGGCAGGTTACCCTTTCTTCAAATCTCAGGGAAGTGCCCTATGGTATGTTTAAAAATTCTGCACTTGAAAGCATCACCCTTCCCGAAGGCATAACGAGTATAAGCGACTATGCTTTTTCAGAATGCTCCGCACTCAAGAGCATTGTAATCTCCGACAGTGTAAAAACAATCGGATACAATGCATTTTATAACTGCGACTCACTTGAAAGCGTTGACCTTGGCGGCGTTGAAGAGATCGGAAGTAATGTTTTTGTAGGTTGTGACGCACTCAAGAGCATTGATTTGCCCGACAGTTTAAAAATAATAGAAGACAATGCTTTCTATAGTTGTCTTGCACTTACCGAAATCACAATCCCCGCAAGCGTTGAACGCGTAGGCGACAGCGCTTTTTCAGGCTGTGAGAATCTTGCCGCAATCGAGATTGAGGGCGAAAACGTTGATTTTGGCGGCAATGCTTTTGAATATACGGCACACTGGAATAATGACGAAAACTGGGGCGGCGCAACCAACTCTGAGGGTGACCGGATTGACAAGATGGTTTACTATGCAGACGGTTATCTTATGAGCGCACCTTACAGCATTAAAGGCAGTTACACCGTAGAAGCAGGAACAAGAGTAATTGTTGACAATGCATTTGCATATCAGAGAGAGCTTGAATCGGTAATTCTCCCTGCAGGATTAAAGAGAATAGGCAACAATGCATTTTACAGCTGCTCGGCACTTAAGAGCATCAGCATTCCTGCAGGCGTTGAATACGTGGGCGACGAAGCATTCGGTTATTGCTCCGAGCTTGCAAGCGCAACGATTCCCGATAACGTAACCTTCGGCTACAGAGTGTTCAATAACTGTAAAAAGCTTGGCACAATAACCGCAGGCAAAAACTTAAAGGGTCTGAGCGTTGAAGATATCAAAGAGACCGAGTATTACAACAACGAAGAAAACTGGGCAGACGGCGTGCTTTACCTTGGCAGCGTTTTCCTTGGAGCAAAGAATGCTCTTGAGGGCACCTTCACCTTAAAGGAAGGCACAACCGCTATTGCAGAGAATGCTTTTGAAGACCAGAAAAACCTTACTCAGGTAATTATCCCCGATACGGTTTCCTTCATTGGTTACTATGCATTCTCAAACTGCTCCGCGCTTACCGCAATCGACCTTCCCGAGGCACTTACCTATATAGGCAAATATGCGTTTAACGGCTGCTCTTCAATCACCTCGGTTGACGTGCCCGAAACCGTTACCGAAATCGGCGACGGTGCATTTATGCTTTGCACAAGCCTTGAATCCGCAGCTCTGCCCGATTCACTTACGGATGTTGCTCCGGAGCTGTTTACGGGTTGTATGAGCCTCAAAGAGGTAAATATTCCCGCAAATGCCGAGATAATCGGCGAAATGGCGTTTACGCTTTGCATCAATCTTGAGAATATCACCCTGCCTGAAAAGGTATTCTATATTGATTTAGCTGCTTTTGCAGCCTGCGTATCGCTTGATTCAATCAACCTTACCAACGTCAGGGGAATTGCCGAAATGGCATTTCTGGCATGTACCTCGCTTAAGGAGATTAAAATCCCCGCAGGGCTTGAAATGCTGGGCGAGATGGCATTCGGCGGCACCTCAAGCGTTGAAAAGTATACCGTTGATGCCGCTAACACTTATTTTACAACAGACAGTACGGGTGCTCTTTTCAGCAAGGATATGACCGTGCTCTATCA
>JAZNUP010000069.1:0-4383 GCA_045592385.1 Acutalibacteraceae bacterium | reverse complement strand
CAAAAGAGGAACTGCGTGAGGCGCAGATGGTTGAAGAAATAAGAAAGACCCGCCTTGAACTGGAAGCAGCATATAACAGATTTGAAAATGAAAGTAACGAAGTTATGCTCGATTCTGTGATTTATGAAATTCAATCCCTCAGGGCGAGATACAGATTTTTGCTTCAGCTTGCGAGGGAACAGGGCATAGAGTGCGACATTATATCGGTTTTCAACTGAGTTTACGGGAGGAAATATGGGAACAGGTTTAAAGGTGTTTCTTATTGCTTTTGCTTTGTTTGGCGGTATGCTGCTTATATGGCGGATTATGAAGCGGGGCGGCGGAAAAGCGTTTATATTCTCTGCGTTTCAGGGGATAGCGGCTATGTCCGCCGTAAACCTGCTCGGAGGCATTACGGGTATCGGCATAGCTGTTAATACCCTTAGTATCGCCACTTCCGTCATATGCGGTTTACCGGGCGTTGCAGGGCTTCTGTTTGCCGAATTTCTGTTTTTACGGTGAATAAAAAATATTTCAATTAGCTATTGACAATTTAACATACTATACTATATAATAACTCCTGCAACTCAGCCATGGACGCTTAGCTCAGCTGGTAGAGCTTCCGCTTGACGTGCGGGAGGTCAGCGGTTCAAGTCCGTTAGCGTCCACCAGAGAGAGTCGAGGTATGTGTGCCTCGGCTCTTTTTTTGTCTTGCGATAAACGCGGCGATTGAAAAATTCACTTTATAAGTGAATATATTTCTCTGAATAAGTTATTGTTTTGTGAGAAATTATGGTATATTATGAAGTCAAGCTGATCAGTCATATTTAATTAAGGTGGTAGAAACTATGATTAATATTGGCGAAAACATAAAACGTTTGAGGCTTGACAGAAAGCTTACTCAGGAAGCACTTGCTGAGTTTTTGGGAGTAACGTTTCAGAGTGTAAGCCGCTGGGAGAGAGGGGAAAGTTACCCCGATATTACGTTGTTGCCTGCAATTGCATCATTTTTTAACGTAAGCTTCGATGAGCTTATGGGCAGAGATGATATTGAAAAGCAGAAAAGAATTAAAAAATATATCGATGAATACAACGATTTGCGTATGAAGAATACTCCTTATGTCCTTGAACAGATGAGCAAAGCTGTCAAGGAATTCCCCGGAGAGTATGATTTGCTTGTTCGCTATCTTGAGCTGCTTATTTATGAAAAATCAAGTGCCGATTCGGATTCCGAGAGCATTGTTGAAGAGGTTGAAGCAATCTACTGTAAGATTCTCAGCTACTGCACCGACGACCAGATAAGAATTCAGGCAAAGCGTCTGGTTTGTATGTATTATAATACCCTGGGTCACGTTACGGGAAAAGAAAAATATGTTGAAAAGAAAATGAAAATCGCAGACGAAATGCCCAATATGATTAACAGCAAGGAATATCTGATGACGGTGGTTAATCTTCCGAAGGACGACCATTTTGATGCCTGCAGAAACGCCCTGGGCAGCGAGATGCTTATTTTTCTCGGCACGGTGAATAATCTGATAAATTATAACAATGAGTTTTCTGTTGAATACAGAATCAAAGCAGCGGAAAAGGCATTGAGGATTCTTGATGAATTTTACGAGGATGGAAATTACGGTTATTGCTACCGCTCGGTGATATATATGCTTGGTGACCTGGGACGGCTGTGCTTTGAAAACGGCGAAAAAGAGAAGGCTCTTTTCTATCTCGAAAAATGCGCGGCCGAGTCAAAAAAGCACGATGAAATGCCGCAGGAGAGCGAGCACGGAGCATTGCTTATGGAGGGCTATATTTATAAGAAAACAAAGTACGGTAAAACAATGTGCGAGCGGATGAAAGGCAGGTTTTTAAACGAGTATTCTTTTTCTGACGAGTTTATAAACAGCAATGAATTAAAAAGGATAATTAAAATTTTTGAGTAAAAATCTCAATAGGGGTGTGTTATGAAAATTCAGAAAAAAGTGCAGTATGAGTATGAAGCAAACGGAATAACCGAAGAAAACGGTTTCACAAAATGGTATCATTGGGAAAAGGTTAAAACTCCCGTGAGAATTATGGGATATGTGTTTGTTGCTTTGCTTTTTGTGATTGCAAGAGTTTTTAAGGAAGAACTGGCAGCTTATGGAAAGATGAACGTGGTTATTGCTGCGCTGTCTGCGCTTTTGACGTTGCTTATTATAGTTGTACCTCTTCATGAGCTTTTGCATCTGCTTGTTATGTCAAAGGGAAAGCTTGATGACAGATGCATTATCACTTACGGCCAGGGAGCGGTATCGGCTCTTTATAACGGATACATTACAAAAGCTCGGCAAATAATCTGTCTTATTACTCCGTGTGTTGTGTTTGCGGTGCTTTTTGCTGTTTTAGTTGCTTTTACGGGCGGACTGTTAAGGCTGTATTTCGTTTATCTGCTTATTATGTCCTGTATATCGAGCTATACAGATATTTATATGGTTTTTTATGTGCTCAGACACGTGGAACGCAAAGACGTTATTTTCGGAATATATAAAAAGTCTCTTGATATATAACAAGAAACGGCTTACAGAGGTTGTTTACCCTTGTAAGCCGTTTTGTCAATATATTTGTTTATTTCTGAGTTTTAACTGCTTCGAAGTCCTCTTCAATTTCCTTTGAGGGAGGAGCGGTTAAGAGAGAAACAACTACGATGCAGATGCATGAGAAGATGAATGCGGGAAGAAGCTCATAGATGCCGAATGCGCCGCCGAGCTTGCTGATTACAAGTTTCCAAAGGAAAACCATACCTGCGCCGCCAATCATACCAGCGATTGCGCCTGCGCGGTTAGTTCTCTTCCAGAAGAGTGAGAAGATAATCAGCGGACCGAAGGTTGCGCCGAAGCCTGCCCATGCAAATGAAACGATTGAGAAGATGACGCTGTTTTCGTCAAGTGCAATAACGATTGCGATGAGAGCGATAACAAAAAGTGTAAGACGGGAAACAGTCATAACCTGCTTGTCTGTAGCGCTCCTCTTGAAAACGCCCTGATAAATGTTCTTTGCAAAAGCTGATGCAGCGATGAGCAGATATGAGTCTGACGAGCTGATTGTTGCAGCAAGGATACCTGCCATAATGAAGCCTGCAAGCAGCGGAGGAAGAAGGCTTGTTGAAAGGGTGATGAAAATATTTTCCGCAGATGATTTTGTGAGAAGAGCATCGGGATAAAGAGCTCTGCCTGCGATGCCGATGAACACTGCAACTGCAAGTGAAATAACAACCCAAATCATAGCGATTCTTCTGGATCTTTTAAGCTCGCTTTCTTTACGGATAGCCATAAAGCGGAGAAGAACCTGAGGCATACCGAAGTAGCCGAGGCCCCATGCAAGCATTGAGAATACGGAAAGGAGGCTGTATTCGCCTGCTTCGCCGAAGAGAGGCTTGCCTGCCTCAACAAGCTGTACGCCGGCCTCGTCAACCGTGGGCTGTGCAATGCCGAAGAACTCAAGGAAACCGGGGATTGACTGTGCATTTTCAATAACTGCGCCAAGGCCGCCTGCCTTAATGGTGCCGAGAATAACAACAACCGAAAGGGCAATAATCATAACGATTGCCTGCATAAAGTCAGATGCGCTCTCAGCAAGGAAGCCGCCGAGAATTGTGTAAAGAAGAACAAAAACTGCGCCGAGGATAAGCATACTCTGATAGGATGCGCCGAACAGAGTTGAGAAAAGCTTACCGCAGGTAACAAGGCAGCTTGATGCATAAACCGTGAAGAAAACAAGGATGAAAAGTGCCGCAAGGGTCATAATAACTTTTTTATTCTCGCGGAATCTGTTTGAGAAGAATTCGGGCAGGGTGATTGAATTGTTTGCCCTGATGCTGTAACGGCGAAGTCTTTTTGAAACGATAAGCCAGTTGAAATATGTACCTACCGCAAGGCCGATTGCAGTCCATGCAGCGTCAGCCAGGCCGCACCAGTAAGCAACGCCGGGAAGACCCATAAGGAGCCAGCCGCTCATATCTGCTGCTTCTGCGCTCATTGCGGTAACCCAAGGGCCGAGTGAGCGTCCGCCGAGGAAATAGTTTTCTGTGTTTTTGTTTGCTTTGCGTGCGAATACAATGCCGATTACTATTACCGCTGCCATATAAATTACCATGGCAATGATAATCTGGAGAGTATTGCTGTCCATAAAAATCCTCCTTGATTTGACAATTCAAAACATTATTTTTATAAAATAATATATTGATTATTTAATTGTACTACCTGAACGGTAAAGATTCAGTAAAGATTATTCGTTTTTAAAAATATCTGCAACTTCGGTAATCATAATGTAGGCGCTCGGGTCAACCCTGTGAACTATATCCTTCATACGCGTAACCTGAAAACGGTTTATTACGAAGTATACCATAGCGTTTTCTTTGTTGGAATATCC
>JAZNUP010000068.1:0-16551 GCA_045592385.1 Acutalibacteraceae bacterium | reverse complement strand
CCCTCCGCTGATATCGAAGGTCATGATGCCTGCCGTAAAATCAGCATCCTTGCTGCTCTTTGCTTTGGCAAGCACGTTTATCCCAAGGAGGTTTACACCGAAGGTATCACCAAAATCACCCTTGCCGACGTTGAATATGCCGCTTCATGGGGCGGCGTAATCAAGCTTATCGCAAGAGCAAAGCAGCTCGAAAACGGCAAGATTTCCGCTATCGTCAGCCCCGCTTTTGTTGAGAGCAACAGTCAGCTTGCAGGCGTTGACGATGTATTCAATGCAATTCTTGTTCGCGGCGATGCTATCGGTGACGTTGTATTCTACGGCAGAGGCGCAGGCAAAATGCCCACCGCAAGCGCCGTTGTTGCAGACGTTATCGACTGTGCTAAGAATATGGACCGTAAAAAGTACGCAGGATGGCAGGATGCAGAGGAAAACTATGTTGCAAGCTATCTTGAAACCAAAACCGCTCTTTACGTAAGAATGTCTGCTGACGATATGGCTGCTGCTGTTACCGCAGCGCAGAATGCGTTTGACAGTATCAGAATCCTTACAAGAAACGGTGCTCCCGATAATGAGCTTGCTTTCGTTACCGAGTGGGCTACCGAGGGTGAGCTTCGCGAAAAGCTCGCAAAGGTTGACTGCGGCACGGTTGATGCGGTTATCCGTGTAACAGATTATTAATCCGGTAAGTAACTTTTAGGAGGTTATATATGTCACTTATAGTTCAGAAATTCGGAGGCAGCTCGGTTAAAGATGCCGAGAGAGTGATGAACGTTGCCCGTATAGTAACTGACACTTACAAGCAGGGCAATGATGTTGTTGTAGTAGTTTCCGCTCAGGGCGACACAACTGACGACCTCATCGCAAAAGCTAAGGAAATCAACGAAAAAGGTTCAAAGAGAGAGATGGATATGCTCCTCTCCGCAGGCGAGCAGATTTCAATCGCCCTTCTTGCAATGGCAATTGAAAAGCTCGGTTTTCCCGCTTGCTCCCTTCTCGGCTGGCAGGCAGGCTTCGTAACCAGCTCCGCTCACGGCAGCGCAAGAATCAAGAAGGTTACAGCCGAAAGAATCAGGCACGAGCTTGATAAGAAGAATATCGTAATCGTTGCAGGCTTCCAGGGTCTTTGCAAGCAGGACGATATCACAACCCTCGGCAGAGGCGGTTCTGACACAAGCGCAGTTGCAATCGCAGCAGCAATGCACGCTGACCGTTGCCAGATTTTCACCGACGTTGAAGGCGTTTACACCGCAGACCCGAGAAAAATCAAGAACGCACAGAAGCTCAACGAAATCACCTATGATGAAATGCTTGAGCTTGCCACCCTCGGCGCACAGGTTCTCAACAACCGCTCCGTAGAAATGGCTAAAAATATAACGTAAAGCTTGAAGTTCTTTCAAGCTACACCCGTGTACCGGGCACAATTGTTAAGGAGGTTACCAACGTGGAAAAAATGCTTGTAAGAGGCGTAACAAAGGATACCGATGTTGCGAGAATATCAATTGTAGGAGTTGCCGACGTTCCCGGCATCGCATATAAAATTTTCGGCAAGCTTGCCGCTAAGAACATCAACGTTGACATTATCCTTCAGTCAGTCGGCAGAGACGGCACCAAGGATATCGCTTTCACCGTAAGCAAGGCTCACGCTCCCGAGGCTATGGATATCCTCGGTCAGTTTGACCTTCTTGCAGGTCTTGACATTATCTGTGACACCAACGTTGCAAAGATCTCCGTTGTAGGCGCAGGTATGGAAACTCATCCCGGCACCGCTTCAACTATGTTTGAGGCTCTTTTCGAGGCTGATATCAACATCCAGATGATCGCTACCAGCGAAATCAAGATTTCCGTTCTTATCGACGTTGAAGATGCTAACGAGGCTGTTGCAGCTGTTCACAAGGCATTCTTCCCCGAGAACTGATTCTTAATATTGTAATAAAAAACCGTCTGCAAGCCACAATGCCTGCAGGCGGTATTTTTACGCTTTAATTTTTCTTTCTGCCGGCTTTTTCAATAAATCCGATTATCTGCCCCGAAAGCACAACGGAAATCAGAGAGTAAACAATCCTTTTCGGCTCAATGTAAGTGAGCGACAAAGCGAGCACCGTAATGTCACTGGCAAGATAAACCCATCTTACGGAAACTGAGGTTTTGCGGCTTATGCTCATTGCAAGAGCATCGTCACCCGTAGGCGCACCGCCTGCCCTCACACAAAGCCCTACTCCTGCACCCACGAAAACAGCGCCGATAACTGCCGCCGCAACGGGATAGTCTGCTATGGCAGGATAAACGGGATTGAACTGCTCAAACAAGGCATAAAATCCCGAAAATGCCGCCGCCGAAACCGCACTGTAAATAAGAAAATCCCTGCCGAGTATTTTTATACCTAATAAATAACACAGCGCATTCAATATAAATCCCGAAACCGCGGGGGAAATATCAAACCAATACTCCAACAGCAGTGTTATGCCAAGCACTCCGCCCTCGGTAACTGATGAAATTGAGTGAATGTTATAAAGCCCGAATGCGAGAATACACGCACCGAGCACGCAAAGCACAAATTTCTTAGGTTTTGGAAGCAGTTCTTTTAATTTATTCATACTGTATTAAGTATACTTCAATTTTCTTTCGGGTCAAGACCCCGTACAGCAAAAATTTAACTATTGACTTTTCAAAAAAGTATGATATATTTATATTAAACGATTTAGCGATTAAAAGCGTTTATGTGTCAAAGTGAACGCAAAAGGAGAAATGTTATGCCTATTACCGATATGTTAACCAAAAATGCCGCCCTCTACGGCGAAGAGGTTTCGCTTGTTGAAATCAATCCTCTTGTAAAGGACCAGCCCGATTGGAACGAATTCTCCCTCGTTGAGCCCCTTATGAGAGAGCGCTACCGCAGGGAAATCACCTGGCAGGAGTTTGACAACAGAGCTAACCGTTTTGCAAATCTTCTTCTTTATAAAGGTGTAAAAAGAGGCGACAAGGTAGGCATCCTTCTTATGAACTGCCTTGAGTGGCTTCCCATTTACTTCGGAATTCTCAGAGCAGGTGCAATAGTTGTTCCGCTCAATTTCAGATACACCGCCGATGAAATCCGCTACTGCGTTGACCTTGCGGATATTTCAATCCTTGTTTTCGGTCCCGAATTCACTCAGCGTGTGAGCGACGTCAAGGATTCAATGAACGTAACCGATTACTATTTTGTAGGCAAGGACGTTCCCGATTTTGCAAAGGATTACGAGGCAGAGCTTCGTTTCTTCTCACGCAAGAATCCTGCTCTCGATATCAAGGACAGTGACTATGCCGCTATCTACTTTTCATCGGGCACAACAGGCTTCCCCAAGGCTATTCTTCACGATCATCTCAGCCTTGTTTCATCCTGCGAATGTGAGCAGAAGCACCACGGTCAGGGCAGAGGAGATACCTTCCTGTGTATCCCTCCCCTTTACCATACCGGTGCAAAGATGCACTGGTTCGGCTCTCTGCTTGCGGGCAGTAAGGCCGTTCTTCTCAGAGGTGTCAAGCCTGAGTGGATTATCCGTGCCGTTTCTGACGAGCACTGCACAATCGTGTGGCTTCTTGTTCCGTGGGCTCAGGATATCCTCGATGCTATCGACAGAGGCGATATAAATCTTGATGATTACAGACTTGACCAGTGGCGTCTTATGCACATCGGCGCTCAGCCTGTTCCGCCCAGCCTTATCCGCCGCTGGAAGGAACGTTTCCCCAATCATCAGTACGACACAAACTACGGCCTGAGCGAATCCATAGGCCCCGGCTGCGTTCACCTCGGAGTTGAAAACATCCACAAGGTTGGCGCAATCGGCAAGGCAGGCTATATGTGGGAAGTAAAGATTGTTGATGAAAACGGCGAAACCGTTGAGCGCGGCGACGTAGGCGAGCTTTGCGTAAAGGGCAGAGGCGTTATGAAGTGCTACTACAAGGACCCCGAAGCTACCGCAGCCGTACTTAAGGACGGTTGGCTCTTCACGGGCGATATGGCTATGGAGGATGAGGACGGCTTTATCTTCCTTGTTGACCGTAAAAAGGACGTTATCATCAGCGGCGGTGAAAACCTCTACCCCGTTCAGATTGAGGATTTCCTGCGCAAGCACAATGCTATAAAGGACGTTGCGGTTATCGGTCTGCCTGATGCAAGGCTTGGCGAAATTGCCGCAGCAATTATTGAAATCAAGCCCGGATTCACCTGCACCGAGGAGGAGATTAACGAATTCTGCAAGGAACTTCCCAGATACAAGCGCCCCCGCAAGGTTATTTTTGCCGAAGTACCCAGAAATCCCACCGGAAAAATCGAAAAGCCGAAGCTCCGTGAAATCTACTGCGGCGGAAGCGTTGTTGCCGCTGAAAACGAAATTTAACTCTTGTACCGACTCCCCGAATCCGCTTCGGGGAGTCGTTTTTTTTGCAAGTTGCAAACCGTTCCTATAATTGCCTGCCCTTGTGCACTTGACAAAACTGCTTGTACCCTGTAAAATTATTATACTTAAAATACATAAAGGAGAAAAATACTATGGAAGATATTTTAAAGCTCTTACTTAAAGGCGTATCCGTTTTCCTTGCCCTCATCGTTGCCCTTATGGGTATGCTCGGCAACCTCGGCGGTGGCGGCGGAGAAGGCGAAACCACTACCAAGCCCACCACCTCAAACACCGAAACCACCAAGGATAACGATGCTCCCAGCATCGGCGCATTCTACATTACCACCTACGGCTACGGTCACGGCGCTGGTATGAGCCAGGAAGGCGCTATCGCTATGGCTAACAGCGGCAACAACTACGTTCAGATTCTTACCCACTATTTCACCGGCACCAAGGTTGTAGGCGAAACCTCTACCCCCGCAACAATCAAATACGGCACCACCGATATGCCTATTATCGAGTTCCTTTGCAAGTCCGTTAAGCAGGAAATCGGCCCCAGTGCTCCCGAAGCCGCAGTAAAGGCTCAGGCAGCAGCTATTTACTCCTTTGCAAAGTACTATAAGTACACCGTAAAGACCAGCCAGATTGCCATTGATAAGGACTATGCTTATGCAGGCACCGATATTGAGAAGTACGTTCTCAGCTACCTCGGTATGGATTCCGCTTCTTCTACTCCCGCTGCAAAATACGTAAGCGCTGACGACGGCAAGACCGCCGCTATGGCTGTATTCTGCGCAAGCGTTGCAGGCAAAACCACCGATGCAAAGAACGTATGGGGCGGCAAGGGCTATTCCTACCTTGTTCCCGTAACAAGCCCCGAAACCGTAAGCAAAAAGGTGGTTATCATCTCCGCAGAGGATATGAAGGATTACATCGAGGATTACGATATCAACAACAACCTCGGCTCCGACCCCAACACCTGGGTTAAGGTAACCGCTCACGACTCCGCCGTAAATTCCAACCTCGGCTATGCAACCACCGTTTCAATCGGTGACAAGAGCGTTTCAGGCTACAAATTCAGAACCGACGTTCTCGGCTTTGCCATCCGCTCACATTGCTTCAGCATCGAGTATATCGGCGCATAATTAATTCACAAAAAATCAACCGCCGTCTTACCTGAAAAGGCAGGACGGCGGTTTTTTCGTGCAAAAGAGCGATTACAAGAGATGCTATGCTATCTGTTCGACAAATCGGTTATCTTTTCCGATTCGTAATTATACCCAAACATAAAAAGATTGCGCTTATTATGCACAAAACAATCACAATAGCATCTGACAGTAAAAAGTTTAAACGATTTGATAATATAACGAATAAAAGAATCAGCCAACCTAAAACATTAAATAAATTTTTCATTTCTTATAATCCTCCGTCAAATTCTTATTTAATAAATTGATTATACTACAACCTATGAATTTTTTCAACACAACACAAAAATGCCCGTATGCACTTCACTATGCGTTAGCATCGCTTATCGTGCCGAAAGGCACACTTAGTTGAAAAAACCTCTTTTGTCATAGTAGACAAAAGAGGTTTTTTACATGGTGGACACATTGGGGCTCGAACCCAAGACCTCTCGCGTGTGAAGCGAACGCTCTGACCTGCTGAGCTATGCGTCCATATAAAAATGAAAAGCAAGCCTACTGGCTTGCTTTTTGTGGTGACCCGGACGAGAATCGAACTCGTGTTACCGCCGTGAAAGGGCGGTGTCTTAACCGCTTGACCACCGGGCCGTTTATTTGGTAGCGGCAGTAGGATTTGAACCTACGACACCCCGGGTATGAACCGAGTGCTCTGGCCAGCTGAGCTATGCCGCCGTTTACCGCCTCAAATGAAGCTTGTTCATTATATTATACACCTTTCAATTTGTCAACACTTTTTTTAAATTTTTTTATTTTTCGGCTTAAAATATTTATTTTTCCGGCTGTTTTACCCCCCTGAATCAGCCTTTACGCTCAATATTATTATACTCGGAGCAATTTTTTTGTTGATTATTATATAGTTTTTATTTTTCTTGTTTAGAAATATATTTTTTGTTTTTTGTGATATAATTAATCCAAATCGGCGTAAAAAAACGATACATCTGGAATGAAAAGGATTTTTGTTATGAGTATTATCAGGAACTTAATACAGCGCATCGCTTACGTAATGATTGCTCTGAGCCTTCTTTTTTCGGCAAATCCCACCCCCTCTGTAAAGGAGCTTGTTGAAACCGTAACAGACGGTTTCTTCATCCGCTATGAAGCAGAGGAAAGAGCTCAGATGATGGCCGACCTGCTTTTCACCGAGGAAGGTGACAAATTCGAGCCCGGCACAAAGGCAATCGCAAAAGAAATTGTTTACAACGTTGTTATTCAGTTCATCACAGGCAACGCTGACCCCGATGCGGTAAACGACCTTATGAAATCCCTCCCCAGGGAAGACCTTAAGCGTACCAACCTCAAAACCCGCACCCCCGGCCTCAGCTCAGTAATGGTTGATCTGTTTTTCCGCAACGACCTGGTAAGCTCAAAACTTCCGGCAAACATCAATCACTTTTTCCAGCATGCATCAAACGGCATACACGAGCTTTACGTTTACCTTATTGATACAGAGTATGATAATATTTATGAAATCAAAGCAAGCTACGTAACCGACGACGCTGAGGTTGCTCAGGTTGAAATAGGTATTTATTACGACAGTGTTACCGGCCTTGTTTACGGTAAAAACAACGACGGTATGTTCGGCATCGGCTACGATTACGATTCAAAGCAGTACATCCTTGAAAATCCCGCAAACGTATGGATGAGAATCTTCGGCTTCAACGTTGGTTACGATATCATCGGCAACATCGTCTTCCTTGACTGCGATACCATCCGCCTCAAGTTCAACTGCGAGGGCAGGGACTGGATGATTCAGATGTGGAAGGGTAACTACACTCAGCTTACAAACGGCGCTGAAATCGCTCTTTATTACCTTGAGGACGGCAAATATTTCCACTATTCCTGCGCCAACCCCGAGGACGAGGTTGAAATGCGTATGAACGTAAACTCCCCCGACGGCACTCTTTTTGAAAGAGAATGGATCAAGCACTGGTGGCTTTCAGGCTATCAGCCCGGCCCCGCTTACGACGCAGGCGACCTTGAGGTTGATGCTTCAATCCGCTTCAACAGTGAGGAAATGGCAGAGGCATTCAAGCAGTCCTGTGATAAGAATTCGGTTAAGGCAAGCATTAACGGCGCAACCGTAAGCTTCGTCTGGTAAAATCAAATTGACAAAACAGCAAGAGCTGATGTATTATAAAAATGCATCAGCTCTTATTTTTATTTAAAATATTTAAAACATTATAATATCTGTGCGTATATGGAGGTTATTATGAAGCATACTTTTGAAATCGGTAAAAAGGATTTTTTGCTTGACGGCGAACCTTTCCAGATTATTTCAGGCGCAATCCACTATTTCCGTGTACCCCGCGAATACTGGCGTGACCGTCTGCTCAAGCTGCGTGCCTGCGGCTTCAACACGGTTGAAACCTACGTTGCGTGGAATATGCACGAGCCCGAAGAGGGAGTTTTTGATTACTCCGATATGCTTGATATCGAAGAATACCTGCGCATAGCTCAGGAAATCGGTCTTTATGCCATAGTGCGTCCCGGCCCCTACATCTGCTCGGAGTGGGATTTCGGCGGTCTTCCCTGGTGGCTGCTCAAAAATGACGATATCGAGCTGCGCTGTATGCATCCCGATTATCTCAAGGCGGTTGACCGTTTCTATGACGACCTTATCCCCCGCCTTACAAAACTTCAGGTTTCCGAGGGCGGCAATATAATTCTTATTCAGAACGAAAACGAGTACGGCAGCTACGGTGACGACAGAGAATATATGCGCTACCTTGCCGACGGACTGCGCCGCAGAGGCGTTACCGTGCCTCTTTTCACCTCGGACGGTGCGGAATACCAGATGCTCACGGGCGGCACTGTGCCCGAAATCCACAAAACCGCAAACTTCGGCTCCAATCCCTCGCGCAACTTCAAAACCCTGCGTGAATATCAGCCCGAGGGTCCGCTTATGTGCGCCGAATACTGGAACGGCTGGTTTGACCACTGGGAGGAAAATCATCACTCACGCAATCCGCAGGATGCCGCAGACTGCCTTGATGAAATTCTTTCTATGGGCGCAAGCGTTTCAGCTTATATGTTCCACGGCGGCACGAACTTCGGGTTTATGAACGGCGCAAACCACTACGAAAAATACGAACCCACGGTTTCAAGCTACGATGACGATGCTCCCGTAAACGAAAACGGTGCTCTTACGGAAAAATATTTTAAATTCAAAGAGGTTGCTTACAAATATTCAAAGCTTCCCGAAATTGAACTCCCCGAGCCTATCGAGCCCCACCGCTACGGTGAAATAGAATTTACCGAAAGCGCTGAACTTTTTGATAATCTTGATAATCTTTCTTCCCCTGTAAGGCTTGTTGCTCCCCGTTCAATGGAAAAACTCGGCCAGGGCTACGGTCTGGTTCTCTACCGCTGCAAGGTAAGAGGTCCCAGAGACGAACAGACACTGCATTTTGACACCTTGCATGACCGTGCATACGTTTATGCCGACGGCACCCCCCTCGGAATGCAGTATATAAACGATACGGAGGATAAGATAAAACTCACCGTTCCCGAGGATGGCGTAACCCTTGACGTGCTTGTGGAAAATATGGGCAGAGTAAACTACGGCAGGATGCTCACAAACCGCAAGGGCATCACCCACGGAATCGGCGCAGGCAACAATTTCTTCTACCATTGGGATGCCTATACTCTCCCCCTTACCAACACAGATAAGCTTGAGTTCAGAAAAGGCGGATGCGAATTCAACGGAAAACCCCTGTTTTTGAAAGCGGAGCTTAAAATCGAGGGCGCACCCAAAGATACGTTCGTAAAGCTCTACGGATTCAAAAAGGGCATAATTTTCGTAAACGGCAGAGTCCTCAGCCGCTACTGGGAGGTCGGACCCCAGCGCTCAGCATATCTCCCCGCCCCCTTCCTTCACGAAGGCGAAAACAGCATAACGGTGCTTGAGCTTGAAGGCTTTGAGCGCCCCGTAATGCTTCTTGACGATACACCCGACCTCGGTTGAAAGTTTTTTTGAAAAAGCTCTTGACAAATGAGCGGTAAAGCAATATAATAACTTGCACAACAAAGAAGGGCGCCTTGCGTCCTCACCACGGGGCTCAGCCTACCGATGGTCAATACCCTCTTAGTCGGGCGCATTGCGCCTGTTTACGGAGAATTGATTTCACGGGGGCATGCCATGCCCCCGTTTTAATTTTACTGGAGGTGCTTTAACATCGCAACAAAAGAACTGCAAATCAATGAAGAAATCAGAGACAAAGAGGTAAGAGTCATTTCTGAAAGCGGCGAACAGCTCGGTATTATGTCCCCTGCTCAGGCGCTCGAAATTGCAGAAAGCAAAAACCTTGACCTCGTTAAGATTTCACCTGCCGCAAAGCCCCCTGTTTGCAAGGTTATGGACTACGGCAAATTCCGCTTTGAAAAAGCAAAAAGAGAAAAAGAAGCAAAGAAAAATCAGAAGGTTGTTGAAATCAAGGAAATTCGCCTTTCTCTTAACATTGATACGCACGATTTTGAAACAAAGCTCAACCATGCCCGCAAATTCCTTGCAGGCGGCAACAAGGTCAAGTTTTCCATACGTTTCAGAGGCCGTGAGATGGCTCACCCCGAAATCGGCAAAACTATTATGACCAAGGCTGCTGAAGCTCTTGAAGACTGCGCAACAGTTGAAAAGGCTGCAAAACTTGAAGGCAGACAGATGCTGATGTTCGTTGCACCCAAAAGCGCAAAGTAAGCTAAACAAAGTTGTAAATTATTAAGGAGGATTTTTACTATGCCTAAGATCAAAACTCACAGTGGCGCTAAGAAACGCTTCAAGATTTCCAAGGGCGGCAAGCCCATGCGCGCTCATGCTTACAAGTCTCACATTCTGACTAAGAAGAACACAAAGCGCAAGAGGAACCTTCGTAAGACTTCTGTTGCTGACGTAACAAACTGCAAGCAGATCAAGCGTCTTGTTCCTTATAAATAATAGCTCCGGCTGTTAATCAACTTTAAGTGTATCACTTTTTCATAATTTGGAGGTAAATAAACATGGCTCGTATTAAAGGTGCTCTCTCAACTCGCAAGAGAAGAAATAAAGTTTTAAAGCTCGCTAAGGGCTACTATGGCTCAAAGAGCTCACTCTTCAAGACTGCTAAGCAGGCTGTTATGAAGAGCGGTCAGTATGCATACATCGGCAGAAAGCTCAAGAAGCGTGATTTCCGCCGCCTCTGGATCACCAGAATTTCCGCAGGCTGCAAGGCTAACGGTATGAATTATTCAACATTCATCAACGGCCTTAAGAAGGCTGGCATCTCCCTTAATCGCAAGATGCTCTCCGAAATCGCTATCTCTGACCCCGCTGCTTTCACAGCTCTTACAGAGAAGGCAAAGGCTGCTCTTAACTAAAAACTGAATTTGAGGATGTAACTATGTATATTATATATATTAGTTACATCCTTTTCGTACTTTATGCGGCTGATGAAAAAGCCGCAAAAATCAGAGGTTTTAATTCTATGACAGAAATTACAAGCCGTTCAAATGACAAAATAAAATACGCTGTCCGCCTTGGAGAAAGTGCTTGCGCAAGGAGAAATTCCTGCGAGTTTTTTCTCGAGGGTGCGCGGCTTTGTTCGGATGCCGCAGAGACAGGAATTGAAATAAAAACCGCTTTTTTTACGGCATCTGCGCTGAAAAAATACGCCTCTTACGCTCAGAAAATCACCGCCGCGGCAAAGGAATGCTTCCTTGTAAGCACGGACGTTGCCAAGAAGCTTTCGGGCACTGACAGTGCTCAGGGAATCTTCTGCATCTGCGCCTGCCCCGAGGCTGACAATGCCAAGGATGTGCTTGACACAAGCGGTAAATACATTGCGCTAGAAAACGTGCAGGACCCTTCAAACCTCGGCGCGGTGTGCCGCACTGCGGAGGCACTGGGCTTAAGCGGAGTAATCGTCAGCGGAGGATGCGATATTTATAATCCAAAAGCGCTTCGCGCGGCAATGGGTTCATCCCTTCGCATAAAGCTGATGTCCGCCTCAGATTTACCTGCTCTTCTCAGGTTTGCAAACGAAAAATCAATGCTCACCCTTGCCTCAACTCCGAGGGCAGATGCGGTAAGCATCAGCACTCTTGATTTGAACGTACCCGTTATCTGCTGCGTAGGCAACGAGGGTAACGGGCTTACAGAGGAAACAATCAACACCTGCCGCACGGCAGTGACAATCCCTATGCAGGGGCTTGCAGAATCGCTCAATGCTTCAGCAGCAGCGGCAATCCTCGCCTGGGAGCTTGTGAGAGGGAGTTGAAGATGAACAGTAAGCTTTCCTTTATCCGTCTTTCAAATGCTCTCGGCGCAGGCTACGTAAGCCTTGAAATGCTCAGCGCTTTTGAAGATGCGGACGGTATTTTCCGAGCCACATATGATGAGCTTGTAAGCACCGGAGCTTTCACCCGTATTCAGGCAAGAAAGGTTCTTGAGTCGAAAGAAGAGCAAGCTGAAAAATGTCTGCTTGACTGCAAGAAAAACGGCTGGGATGTTATGACCTTCAGCGATGAAGATTACCCCGATTATCTCCGCCGCATTTCCAACCCTCCCGCCTTGCTCTATATCTGGGGTGAGCGTGCATTGCTAAACCGTCAGCCAAGCATCGGCGTTGTAGGCACAAGAAAACCCGTAAGCTCCAGCATTGATATTGCCCGTGAAATCAGCGCTCAGCTTGTACGCGCAGGTATCACCGTTATAAGCGGCGGTGCTCTCGGCATTGACAGTGCCGCTCACGAGGGTGCGTTGCTTGCAAAGGGCAAAACCGTTGCCGTGCTCGGCTGCGGTCTCGGCACGCCTTACCTCAAGGCCAACGAAGCGCTCAGGTTTGAAATAAGCAGAAGCGGCGCAGTTATTTCGGAATTTGCTCCGTTTGAAGGCGCATCAAGAGTTTCTTTCCCTATACGCAACCGCATAATATCAGGCTTAAGCCGCGGAGTGCTTGTGGTTGAAGCAGGCGAAAAAAGCGGCTCCATAATCACTGCAAACTATGCTATGGAGCAGGGCAAGGATGTTTTTGCCGTACCGGGCGACGTGGTCACCTCGCATTATGCAGGCGCAAACCGCCTCATCCGCCTTGGTGCGAAGGCTGTTTCCCAAGCTGAGGATATCATTGAGGAGTATGCTCCGTTTTATCCCGACACTGTGGGCAAATATCTTGCCGAGCGCAAACGTGCTCTGCGTGTAAAGCCCGAAAAGCCCAAAGAAAAGCCCATTATCAGGCGTGAACTCCCCGTTCATTTTTCTCAGGAAGCGAGAAGAGTTTACGAATTCATCACCACCACACCGACCCTGCCGGGTGAAATCGCCGTTTCGTGCTCGCTGAGCCTCCCCAAAGCTTTTACCGTGCTCACGGAGCTTGAAATTTACGGCTACATTTCCTCCTGCGCAGGCGGCGGATATATTCTTAAATAACAAGCGCGGCAGGTTTTCCTGCTGCTGAAAATATACGAAAGGACGGTGCCGCGGCACCGACAGTGAAATATGTCAAAGCTGATAATCGTTGAGTCGCCCGAAAAGGCGAAAACAATCAAAAAGCATCTCGGCAGCGAGTATGAAATAGTTGCTTCAAAGGGTCATATCAGGGATTTGCCTGCGGCAAAGCTGAGCGTTGACGTAAAAAACGATTTTGCTCCCAAATATGCCCTTATCAAGGAAAAGGAAAAACTCGTAAAAGAGCTTGCAGACAAGGTCAAGGAAAGCGATTACGTTTACCTCGCAGCCGACCCTGACCGTGAGGGAGAAGCTATTTCCTGGCACCTTGCAACCGTGCTCGGTCTTGATTTGAAGCAGAAAAACAGAGTTACCTTTAACGAAATTACAAAAACAGGTATTGCCAACGGTATGAATTCCCCCAGAGCCGTTGACCTTGACCTTGTAAACGCTCAGCAGGCGCGCAGAATTCTTGACCGTCTTGTAGGCTACCGCCTGAGCCCCTTCATTTCCCAGAAAATCCGCAGAGGACTTTCTGCAGGAAGAGTTCAGAGCGTGGCAGTGCGTCTTATAGTTGACCGTGAGGATGAAATCAATGCGTTCGTGCCTGCGGAATACTGGATTATCGGTGCAAAGCTTACCGCTTCTTCCAGAAAAACCTTCACCGCCACCCTCTCAAGTGACGAAAACGGCAAGGTCAAGATTGAAAACGAAGAACAGGCAAACGCATACGTTGCAAGGCTTGAAAATGCCGATTACTCCGTAAAATCCTACCGCAAGGGTACCCGCAAAAAGAACCCTGCACCTCCGTTCAACACCTCCACCCTTCAGCAGGAAGCTTCAAGAAAGCTCAGCTTCCAGGCGGAGCGTACTATGAGAATCGCTCAGGAGCTTTACGAAGGTGTTACGGTTAAGGGTATAGGCACCACCGGTCTTATCACATATATGAGAACGGACTCTCTCCGTATTTCGGAGGAGGCACGTGCTCAGGCAAACGCATATATTCTTGATACCTTCGGCAAGGAATACCTTCCCGAAAAGGCACCTTACTATAAATCCAAGGCAAGCGCTCAGGACGGTCACGAGGCTATCCGCCCCACAGACCCTGCTCTTTCACCCGAGGTAGTCAAGGGCAGCCTTACCGCTGACCAGTTCAAGCTCTATTCGCTTATCTGGAAGCGCTTCATTGCCTGCCTTATGGCAAGCTGCGTTCAGAACACTGTAAAGGCTGAAATCGAAGCGGCAACAAAGGAAGACCTTGCAGCAGGTAAATTCTGCATCTTCTCAGCCGCAGGCTACTCCGTAAAATTCGACGGTTTCACAAGGATTTACGAGCTTGCAGAAGAGGATGACGAATCCGTAAGCCTTCCCGAATTAAAAGCAGGCGAAAGCGTAAAGCTCAAGGAGCTTATGCCCAACCGTCATTTTACTCAGCCCCCTGCACGTTTCACCGAAGCTTCACTTATCAAGGAGCTTGAAGAAAACGGAATCGGCCGCCCGAGTACTTACGCGACAATCATTTCAACCATTATCAGAAGAACTTATATCCAGCGCAAGCAGAAGCAGCTCGTACCCACCGAGCTCGGCTGCGCAACCACTCAGCTTCTCAAGGACCGTTTCCCCAAGATTGTAAACGCAAAGTTTACCGCTCAGATGGAAAAGAATCTTGACGAAGTAGGCGCAGGCAAAACGGACTACGTTTCTATGCTTCGCGATTTCTACACCGATTTTGAAAAAACTCTCGATAAAGCAAAGTCGGATATGAAGGACGTTAAAATCCAGCTTGATGAAGATATAACCGACATCCCCTGCGACAAGTGCGGAAGAATGATGGTAATCAAAACAGGCCGCTTTGGACGCTTCCTTGCCTGCCCCGGTTATCCCGACTGTAAAAACGCAAAGCCCCTTATTGTAAATACAGGCGCAAAATGCCCCGATTGCGGCAGCAACATCATCCAGCGTAAATCAAAGAAGGGTCACACCTTCTACGGCTGCGAAGCCTGGCCCAAGTGCAACTTTATGAGCTGGGATGAGCCCGCAGGCGAAACCTGCCCCAACTGCGGCAAGCAGCTCTTCAAGAAAAAGACGGGTAAGCTCGTTTGCGTCACCGCAGGCTGCGGATACGAAAAAAAGCTTTCCAAAAAGGATAAATCCGATGAATAAAGTAACAGTTATAGGCGGCGGCTTCGCAGGCGTTGAAGCGGCGTGGCAGCTTGCCAAAAGAGGAATAAAAGTAACTCTGTGTGAAATGAAGCCTCACAGATACTCCCCCGCTCACTCCAACAGCTCCCTTGCTGAGCTTGTGTGCTCCAATTCCTTTAAAGCCACAAGGCTCGGCTGTGCGGCAGGAATGCTCAAGGCTGAAATGGAGTTGCTCGGCTCACTTTGCGTTGAATGCGCCAAAGCCACTGCCGTGCCTGCAGGCGGAGCTCTCGCCGTGGACCGTGATAAATTCTCATCACTTATAACCGAAAAAATTGAATCCAATCCCCTCATAGAGCTTGTAAGGGGTGAGGTCACCGAAATACCCGACACTCCCGTCATAATTGCCGCAGGACCCCTTGCATCGGATGCAATTTCCGAAAAAATCGCAGAGCTCTGCGGCGGCAACGGGCTGAGCTTTTACGATGCGGCTGCACCCATCATCACTGCGGAAAGCATTGATATGGACTGTGCCTTTGCTCAGTCGAGGTATGACAGAGGCGACCCTGAGGACTACATAAACTGCCCCCTCAACAAAGAGGAATATGAGGCTTTTTATAACGAGCTCATAAACGCTGAATGCGCAGAGGTGCACGGATTTGACAAGCGCAAGGGAGTTTACGAGGGCTGTATGCCCATTGAGGTTATGGCATCGAGAGGTCACGACACAATCCGTTTCGGACCGATGAAGCCTGCGGGTCTTGTCAATCCCAGAACGGGACACAGACCCTGGGCAAATCTTCAGCTTCGCAAGGAAAACACTGCGGGCACAATGTATAATCTTGTCGGTTTTCAGACAAATCTGAAATTCGGCGAGCAGAAGAGAGTCTTCTCGATGATACCCGCGCTGAAAAATGCGGAATTCGTGCGCTACGGCGTTATGCACCGCAACACTTTTATCGACTCCCCCCGCCTTCTCGGAAGCGATTTCGGTTTCAGAGACAGAGACGGACTTTATTTTGCGGGTCAGATAACGGGTGTTGAAGGCTATATGGAATCCGCGGCATCGGGAATTCTTGCGGGCATAAATATGGCAAATAAAATTCTGGGCAAGGAAAAATTTCTTCCGTCAGAGCTTACAATGACGGGTGCGCTTGCACGCTATATCAACGACGAAAGCGTGAAGAATTTTCAGCCCATGGGCGCAAGCTTCGGACTCTTGCCGCCCCTTGACGTAAAAATAAAGGATAAAAAGCAAAGATATGAGGCTCTTTCCGAAAGAGGTCTCGGGGATTTGAAAAGATACCTTGATATAATCTGAGGAGGTATTTTTGTGATACTTGAAAATCTTATTGCTCTTATCTGCGAAGCGCTCGTCATTGAAAATGTTGAGAAGTCGGAGGCCAAGCGGTCT
>JAZNUP010000067.1:0-47189 GCA_045592385.1 Acutalibacteraceae bacterium | reverse complement strand
TGCAGCGGGATTAAGCAGCTTTTTCACTGTTGCGGACGGAATAATTGAACTTATTACAAGAACGCTCAAATCCTTTGAACGAAGAACGGTTTACGGCTATTTTACCGGTGTTGCTGATATCCCTGAGCTTGATAAAGGGTATGTACCTCAGGGCTTTTGCTACGTTGACAGCCTTGATGTTTATGCCGTTACCGCCTACGCATCAGGCGAGCCTTCAATTATTTCGCTTGTGAATGCGTCAAACGGCGAGCGCATAAAAACCGTTTATCTCGGCTATGCTGACGGCACTCACAGCAAGGCGCACGCAGGCGGTATTGCCGATATAGGCGATTCTCTTATAGTAACAATAGGTGATTGCATCAAGAGGATAAAGCTTTCCGATATCGAGTTGTGCGGAGATTATTCAACTGTTGTTTTCAGCGGCTCAATTCAGACTGATCTCACTGCTTGCTCATATGCCTGCTCTTACGGCGATAATCTGCTTGTGGGTGAGTTCTATACCTATACGTCGGATTCTTCTTATACTCCTGACCCTGAGCATTTCAATTTCATTTCTCTTTTTGAGAGAAGCTATACCTACTGCGAGATGTTTGATATGTCGGACCTTGATGCAGCTTTTTCGGCAGAAAAACCTGAGGTTAAGGCGATTTTTGCAATGCCAAACAGTGTTCAGGGAATTGCGTTTGACGGCAAAATCCTTGCAACGGCGATTTCTTACGGAAGAAACAACGATTCTTATCTTAAATATTATGACGTATCAAAGGCTCAGATTAAAACCACCGAGGTTTACGGTCAGGAAGTTGATTTGATAATACTCAGCCGTAACTGTGTTGAAGAAACGTCAGTCCTGCCGCCTATGATTGAAGGCATTGATATGCACAACTCAAAGGTTGCGGGAATTTTTGAATCGGGTGCTCAGAAATACAGTGATTCAAAGTTTATTATAAGCAGAATTTGTGAATTCTGAAAAAATAACGGCCGCCCCGTAAGGGGCAGCCGTAAAACTGATGTTTAGCTTAGGAAAGGAAACCGCCGATAAGGCCGAATATTGTTGAGAATGCCTTGATGATAAGCTTAAGGATAACGTTGAGGTAAGTGAGAATTTCGGTGGCGGTTGAGGGCTCGTAGATTTCAAAATCAACCTCAGCTTCGTCTGTGTTGATTTCGTGCCATTCGCCATCATAATACTGCTCAACTGAGAAATAAACCTTAAGCTCATATTCGCCTACGCTGAGTCTTATGTTGAGTTCTTCCGTAACATTAGTGTGGGAAGTGTTCTTCTTGTTGTTTACGTAGAAGTCATCATCATAAACGGAGTTGCCGCTTGAAGCGAAGATTTCATAGCTAACGGGGATGTAACGTGTATCACCGTTGAGGGTTTCAGCACTGTCGCTTGCATCGCCGGTTGCGGTGATTGTGAACTTGTCACCAAACTTAATCTCGGAAGCGGAAAGAGTGACTTCGCAATCGTCAATTTCTGCTTCATAAACATTTCTGGAAGCGGTCTTAACGATAAGGGATGCGCTGTGCTCACCCTCAAGCTGAGTCTTGGGATCGAAAACGCCTCTTGCAACGATTGTGTAGGTGGTGTTCTTCTTGAGGTCGTCAAAAGTACCGTCGGTCTGCCAGTTCTTGCCGCCGTCGATTGTGAACTCAACGCCTGCAACTTCCTTAACATCGATTGAATTCATTGTGTAGGAAACAAGTACGGGCTTTGCGGGCTTATCGGGGGAAGCAAGGCGGGTAGTGATAGTTTCGCTGGAAACTGCTGTGCTTGCGCCGATTTTTGAGTTCTTAGCATCAGCAGCAAATCTGATGTAAATCTGATATTTGCCGCCGGGAGTAAGAGCAGTGAATACGGGAGAGTTCTGGTAAGCGGAAAGGGTGTTGGTGGTCATATCCTTTATTGCGTATTCGCAACCGTCAACAGCTTTTACTTTGATCTGGCTGTCGGTTGTTTCAACAATTACGGGAGCATCAGGATAGAACTTGAAGGGTGCGCTGGATGCGTAAGAATAATCAGAGGGATCACCGCTCATATTCTTGCGGGCATAGATGATGTACTCTGAAGATGTGCTTACGGATGAGGTGGAGAAAACAACGGGATTTGTTGTTGCGGCGGAAACAGTGCTCCAGTTAACAGAGCCTTTTTCGCTTTCTTTGATGAAGACTACCTTAACGGTATCTTCTTCAACGTCAAATCCGTCAATTGCAAAAGAGATTGCGGAATCGCTTCTGCTTTCCATGGTGATGCTTTTAAGAGCGGTTGTGTCATCAGCAAAAGCGCAAACGCTCATGCAGGAGAGCACAAAAAGAAAAGCCATAAAAGCAGCGAGGGATTTTTTCATAACAGTCATTTCAATATCCTCCGTTATAATTTTTGGAAAATTAATTCCTTTTACACTAACGGATTATAACACACCTCAAAGAATAATGGAATACTTTATTTAAAATTTTATATTTTTTTAATTATATTTAAGGAGGTCAAATAAAATATGAAAAGAAGTGAAAGAGCAAAAGAACTGTTTTTAAGCGGATATAACTGCTCCCAGGCGGTGTTTGCCGCTTTCAGTGACGAGTTTGCCATAGACGAAAGGCAGGCTTTCATAATGGCTTCAGGCTTTGGCGGAGGAATGGGAAGGCTCAGGGAGGTCTGCGGAGCATTCAGCGGAATTGTTATGGTTTTATCTCTTAAATACGGTGATTACGAGGTGAGCGACAATAAGAAGAAAGCTGAACTTTATTCGCGTATTCAGGAGCTTGCCGCTGCTTACGAAAAAGAAAACGGCTCTATAATATGCAAGGAATTGCTCGGTCAGGGCAAGAGCGGCTCCACACCTGAGGAAAGAACAGAGCAGTATTATAAAAAGCGTCCCTGCGCCGAGCTTGTGGAGAGTGCGGCAAGGCTGCTTGAGGAATATCTTGCTTCGCACTAAAGTTTTAAAATTAATGCAAAATATATCTTGTATATCTTGCTCGCTTGTGATACTATATCTTTGATGGCGAACTGAAACGCTAAATATTTAAACACATATCAAGGAGTGAACACTCATGAAATTACCTGTTGCGGTGCAGCTCTATTCCGTAAGGGATGAAATGGAGACCGATTTTGAAGGTACCGTAAGAAAAATGAAAGAACTGGGCTATGATGGCGTTGAATTCGCCGGCCTTTTCGGCAGAGATCCCGAGAGCGTAAAGGCTCTGTGTGAGGAAGTTGGAATTGTTCCTATTTCCGCTCACGTTCCTTATTACGATATGCTTGAGAATCCTGAAAAAGTACTTGCCGATTACGTTACAATCGGCTGCAAGTACGTTGTTGTTCCTTATCTTACCGAGGAATGCCGCCCCGGTACTGACGGCTTTGCCGCAACGGTTGAGGGCATTACCAAAATCGCAAAGGCTGCAAAAGAGCTCGGAATTCAGCTTCTTTACCACAATCATGACTTTGAGTTTGTTAAGCTTGACGGTAAATATGCTCTTGACGTGCTTTACGATACCGTTTCAGCTGACCTTCTGCAGACTGAGATTGACACCTGCTGGGTAAACGTAGCAGGCGAAAATCCTGCTGATTACATAAGAAAATACGCAGGCCGTTCACCCGTTGTTCACCTTAAGGATTTCATCAAGGAAGAGGGTAAAGGCGGTAGCCTTTACAAACTTATCGGCATAGAAGAAGAGGAAGCTGAAGAGGAAAACAACTCCTTCAGATTCCGTCCCGTAGGCTACGGTATGCAGGAATTTGCTGAGATTCTCGCCGCTTGCGAGGAAGCGGGTTCAAACTGGGTTGTAGTTGAGCAGGATGAGCCCTCAGAGGGTGAAACCCGTTTGCAGTCCGTTGAAATGAGCAGAGAGTACCTTAAAACTCTCGGCTGGTAAAATCATAATTAAAATTTAAGACAGTGAGGTAATTACTATGGCAAACGTACTTGACAGATTCAAGGAAGAAATCGTAGAAGAAAAAGTAATTGATACCGATAAAAAAGTAAGAGTAGGTATTATCGGCACCGGCTGGATTGCTGAGGCTCACGTTAATGCTTACAAAAAGTGCCCCGATGTTGAAATTGTTGCCGCAGCCGATCTTATCCCCGGCAAGGCAGAGGCTTTCTGTGCCGCTAACGGTTTGGAGAACGTTGAATTCTACCCCAGCCACAAGGAACTCATTGATTGCGCCAACGTTGATGCGGTAAGCGTTTGCACCTATAATGCAACTCATGCGGAATGCACAATTTATGCTCTTGACCACGGTGTAAGCGTTCTTCTTGAGAAGCCTATGTGTGTAACTCTTGATGAGGCTGTTGAAATCTGCAGAGCTGAAAAGAGAAACAATGCTGTTCTTTCAATCGGCTTCCAGCCCCGTTTTGATGAGAATATGAAGATGCTCAAGAAAATCTGCCAGTCAGGCGAGCTTGGCAAGATTTATTACATTCAGACCGGTGGCGGCCGCCGCAGAGGTATTCCTACTCCTTACGGCACATCCTTTATTCAGGAAGATACCGCAGGCATCGGCGCTCTCGGCGATATCGGTTGCTACTCACTTGATATGGTGCTCAATTCAATCGGCTATCCCAAGCCTCTTACTGTAACAGGCTATAAGTCCGATTACTTCGGCAAGGATCCTTCGTATGAGCATCACGATGTTTTCGGCGTTGATGACTTTGCAGCAGGCTTTATCCGCCTTGAGGGTGACATTATTCTTGACTTCAGAATTGCGTGGGCAATGAATCTTGACACTCCCGGTGATACTATCATTATGGGTACTAAGGGCTCCGTAAGAGTTCCTTCAACCGAGTGCTGGAACGGCAGTATCGGCGGTCCTCTTGTTATTTATCACGAGATCGCAGGCAATCAGGTTGAAACAATCATTGAAGAGAAGAAGAACCACGCTGACTGCTTCGATATCAAGATTCGTTCCTTTATTGATGCCGTTAAGGATGGCGGCGAAGCTCCTGTTCCCTGCAGTGAAATCCTCTACAACCAGGCTATTATTGACGGTATTGCACGTTCAGCAAAGCTTGGCCACGAAATCACAATTGAAATTCCTGAAATTTAACAGGAACGTTAAATATTGCTTTTGAAGGCATCTGATTAATTACAAAAACTCCGATAAACGGTTATTCTGTTTCCGTTTGTCGGAGTTTTTTCTTGCAATTGTGTTGTGAAATTGTAAACTTTTTCTTTAGGCACGGAGCGGTTGATTGCTTTTTTCGTTTGCCGTATTGAAATTGACACGGTTTATGTTATAATGATAGCGGTAAAAGTTTTGTTGAAAGGGGGCAAGGTTATGGGAGGTTCAGGCCGTTTTGCCGCAATTATTACGTTTTGCATTATCTTTTTCTTTCAGGCAATTTTCGTTGAACTCGGGCTTAAGGATGAAATTGATGTAACCTTCCCCGAGCTCACAACTCAGAAAAAAACTGAGGACAGAACCTATGATATCAACTATATAACAAAGTATACAACCACTGCTCCTACCACTGTTTTTGACGGTGACATCAGCTTTGCGGAGGGTGCAACGGCGCTTTCCTTTGGCGGAGCGGGTAACGACGTGGTAAAGGCATCCTGCGCTACGTCGGACGGAGGCTTTGTTATATGCGGCAATATGAGTTCTTCCGTAAACTCGCTGAAAATCACTCCTGCCTCGGGATGGACTTATCCTTTTGCTTTTGTGGTTAAGTTTAATTCTTCAGGCGGTGTTCAATGGGCAAAGGGCATTGGCGGCAACGGTATGACTTCTTTTGAAGACGTTGCTCAGTTGAATGACGGAAGTATAGTGGCAGTCGGCTACACTCAGGCGACTAATTTGATAGATTCATCAGCAGAGTCAAGTGAGGTTTCTGTAATTGATGCGATTGCGGTTAAATTCACTTCAGGCGGTTCGGTTGCAAGAAGGATGGTGCTTGAAGGTAAGGGATATGATTATTTTGACTGCATAGAAGCTTTGCCCGGTGGCGGATTTGTTACGGGTGGCAATTCAACCTCTTATGACGGTGACTACAGTTTTCTGCCGCAGACTCCCAGTGCAACGCTTATAGCATATGCATCGGATTTCAGGACGTTGTGGAAGGATTATTTTACGGGCACAACCGGCGCAAGATTTACCGATTTGTGTATTGATGCAAACGGAAATCTTTTTGCCGTATGCCTTACTAACAGCACGGATTTAAGCTTTGCAGATTATCCTCAGCTCGGTCTTGGCAGTAACGACGTTCTGGTTTGCAAATATTCGACCGAAGGTGAGTTTAAGTGGGGCTGCCCCGTTTCAAGCAGCGGTGACGACCGTTTTGAAAACATTGCGCCTGACGGAATAGGCGGGTGCTTCATAGCGGGATATTACAAAACGAAGAATGATTCCGGCATAACGGACGGTACGCTTGCTTCCTGTACCAATTATGGAGGCACGGATGCGGCACTGATTGAAATTGACTCAAACGGAAATACAGATACGGTTTTTTCTTACAGCGGATTTTATGACGATTATATAACCGATATTGTTGCGGTGGACGGCGGCTTTGTGCTCAGCGGCTACACTGAGTCAAACAACAGAACGTTCCTGCCGATAGGAAATCTCGGAGACCGTGACGCTTTCCTTTTGCAGGTTAAAAAGGACGGTTCAGTTCTTAATCTTCAAAGTGCATCGGGAAGCGGTCAGGATTGTGCATATTCCGTGTGCGTGAGTAATCAGCTTGGTGTTATTCTGAGCGGAACTACCTGCTCAACGGATGAATTCTTTGCAGACAGTACCGTGCCTCCCGTTGAGTATTCCTATACCGCATTTGCGGCTAAATATGAATTGAAGTAAAAACAGAACAGGGCAATAAAAAAGAGAGGCTTTTGCAAGCCTCTCTTAATTTTTTGTTTATCAGATTACTGTGAAAGCATCTGCATTGTATGCGCAGATAACGTTCTTTAAAGTATCGTTGTAAGCCTTTGCAGTGAAAGCTTTGCTGTCAGCAGCGTCGGTGAGTCTGAGGGTAACCTTTTCTGCAAGGTTGTCAGCGGTGGTTGTAGCGTTGAGTATATCAAATGCTGAGTAAACAGCGCCGAAAACAAGGGTTGACATAAGATTGAAGTTGTAAGCGGCAAATCTTGCCTTGTTCTCTGCGTCAGCCTTTACTGCGGTGCCGATGTTCTTGATGTAAGCTTCTGTATCGTAGTAATTATCAGCAGCTGCAACCTCGAAAACTTCGGAGATACCACTGTATACGCTGGGGAAGTTGCCTGAAAGGTAAATCATACCCTTTGCCTTGGCAAGCTCAACAAGAGTGGACTGAACGGCACTGTCGGTTGAGAAAAGAACAACGTCTGAGCCCATAATCTTTTTGTTGAGTTCAAGCTGTGCTACCTGCTCCTTGATAACAAGCTGAGCCTTGGAAATACCCTCGGCGTTGGTGGGATCAACACAGTTTGTGTAAATGAACTCAATGCCTGCGCCTTCGCAAGCAGCCTTGAAAGCGTTTCTCTGTGCATCAACAAGCTCGTTGCGGGTGTGACGCTCAAATGAGAAAAATACGAAGTACTTAGCGCCCATGGAAGCTGCGGTTTTAACAGCGTCATTTGCAGCTGCTTCCCAATCACAGGTAAGAACGAGATTTGCTGCGTTGGCTACTGCGCTGAGCTTATCTTCGGGTTCGATTGCAACAGTGACAATATTGGGGTTGGCGGCTTTAGCCTTGCTGATTGCATAGTTTGTAAACTCTGTTGCCCTTGCGTAAACGATAGCGCCTACGGTTTCATCTTTTGCAAGCTCTTCGGAAAGAGTGATGATGGGGCCGTCGCCTGCCTGAAGGATGCGGCTGTCAGAATATTCCTTTACGATTACGTTATCAGGATACTGAGCCTGAAGGGACATTGCGGCGGCGTAATCCTCGGGGTACTGAGCTTCAGGAGCAACAAGGATTGCAACCTTTTTATCAGAGGGAACGATTTTTTCGCTGGGCTTGCCGGTTTCTTTATTGCCGGTGCAGGCTGCCAGTGAAAAAACAAGTGTGAAAGCGAGAACGAGGGCCAGAATTTTCTTAATCATAAAAAATATCTCCTTTGTGATGCGTTAAAGCCAATTATAAACTAAATTAATCAATATTGCAAGATTAAGCGCCAATGTAGTTGTTAATTTTTGAAAACCAAAATGTAAACTTTTAAAGATTTTCCGCAGCTTTGCAGATTTTTTCTTTCAAATCGTCAGGGCTTACGATTTTTATCTCCCTGCTGTGACAGACGAGCCAACCGATATGAGAATAATCAAGCTGAATGTCAATGCTTGCTCTATACTCATTTTCGTACTTCCTCACACTCAGTGAATTTCCGAAAACAAAGCAGGCCTGGTCAATGAGAGTTTCGGGAAGAGTGAAAGAGAGCAGGGTGTTGCAGGTGTCAAAGAAAAGTCTGTCTCCCGAAAAATAGCCTTTAGCCTCCAAGGGGTTCGGCTCGGGGAAAACTCTTACGGCATCAAGCTCTATGGCATCTTCAATTCTGGAAACGGGGATGAAATAAAGAGAAGAGTCTTCATCTTTAACGGAGAAGAGAAGGTGCTGACGCTTTCTGTAAGAGATAATCATTCTTGGGAAAACATCAATTTCAACGTTGCTGAATTCGTCGGAATAACGGCTCAGAGGACGCTCCTTAAGCGTGAGTCTGACTGCAAAGTTACTGTCGATTGCAAATTTGATAAGAACAAGAGCCTGCAGATTAGGTTTGGGAGCGGAATTCAAGTCAATGAGCTTTTCCGTGTCAAAAAGAATTCTTTTACGGTGCTCGCTGCCTCCGCGCCTTATCTTTTCAATAAAATCGTTAAGATTCTCCTCGTCTGCATAATCGGACAGAGAGAGAGCAACAAACAAAGAATAATCAGAAATGAATTCATCTGTGAAAGCGAAATAGTAACCCTTTTTGGGCTTTTTTACGCTTACGATGCGGTTGTTGAAACGGTTAATAATTTCAATATCGGAAACTATTGCTCTTTTATCGGCTTTTATGCCGTAACCTTCAAGCAACACCATAATTTCATCAATTGAAAGGATGTGGTATTCATCAGAATTCTGCATCAAAACATCAAAAACACAAAGTATTCTGAATCTTGTATTATTCTCTGCCAAAGAACTCACGCTCCTTCCGAACCCTTTGTACAAATCAATAGGTCATCTTTTGGTTGATTTCCTTAATAACGTTCTCATCAATCTTAAGAATGGAACGGTCATAGGTATAAATGCCGTTTACTTCAAACTCAACGTCGCTCACCTGGGTGTATACGGTAGCGCTCAGACCGTGCTTGATAAGCGGAATAATCTGCGAGGTGTGCAGGAATTTGTAGCCGGCTGTAAGAGTCTTTTCACTTGTGAACATTATATAGCCGAAGCTTTTGGCAAGATTCCATACGTGCTTTTTGATGATTCTGCTGTATCCGCCGTATTCGCTGAGAACGAAGGTGCGTCCTTTTCTTCCCGTGGGGGGAGTTACGGGGACGATATATCTGTGCATACTCTTAAGGTCAGGACCCTTCTGATCGTGCCAGCCACTAGCGTGGTCAACGATTCTGGAGGGGTCGTATGCTTTTACTTTTTCGCCGATTTCCTTTGCATCAAACTGACCCCAGCCTTCGTTGAAGGGGACCCAACAGCCTATGCAGGGGAAGTTGTAAAGATTATCAATCATTTCAAACAGTTCTTCCTTGAACTGCTCTCTCCATTCTGGCTTTTCTCGGCTGAATGCCTTATATTTGTTATCCTTAACGTTGATGTTGAGGTTGGGGAGGAAGCCCGCATAGAAGTTGCCGATATATTCGCCGCCGCTTACCATATCCTGCCATACAATCATACCGAGACGGTCGCAATGGTAATACCAACGGTGAGGCTCAACTTTGATATGCTTTCTGAGCATATTGAAGCCGAGGCGCTTCATTTCCTCTATATCAAAAATAAGAGCTTCGTCGCAGGGAGCGGTAAGGCCGCCGTCGGGCCAGTAGCCCTGGTCAAGCAGACCTCTCTGGAAATAGGGCTTGTTGTTAAGAGCAAGCCTGGGATGTCCTTTTGAATCAGTGGTGATTGAAAATTTGCGCATTGCAAAGTAGCTTGCAACCTCATCGCAGCCGCTTTCACTTTCAAGAGTAAGTTTTAAATCATATAAGAACGGATTTTCGGGGCTCCAGAGCTTTGCATCGGGTACAGGGATTTCTGTAATCTCGGTGATTTCACCGTCAAAAACAACAGTATCACCGTCA
This sequence comes from Acutalibacteraceae bacterium, assembly GCA_045592385.1. Taxonomy (GTDB): domain Bacteria; phylum Bacillota; class Clostridia; order Oscillospirales; family Acutalibacteraceae; genus CAG-177. The sequence goes on along the minus strand of JAZNUP010000067.1, from coordinate 36,976 downwards.
AGTACCTTAGCGCTGAGCTTACCCTTGCCGTTGCATTTAACGTTAACGGATATAACTCCTTTGTCAATATAGGGAGTAAGCTTTACGGATTCGATTCTGCATTTGCTTACGGGCTCAAGCCACACGGTCTGCCAGATTCCCGAGGTTGAAGTGTACCAGAAGCCTTTGGATTCGAGCACCTGCTTGCCTCTCTGCTGCCAGCCCTTGTCGGTAGGGTCGTAAACCTTAACTACAAGCTCGTTTTCTCCGTCTTTTATAAGTGATGTTATATCAAGAGTAAAAGGGCAGTAGCCGCCTGTGTGACTGCCTGCAGCCGTGCCGTTTACAAACACCTCGCACTGCCAGTCAACAGCGCCGAAATGGAGCAGAACGTCTTTACCATCAAAGCTTTCGGGCAGAGTGAATTTTCTGCGGTACCAGAGCAGCTCGTTGGGATAAAGCTGCCTTACAACGCCTGAAAGCAGGGATTCAATAGCGAAAGGAACCGTTATTTTACCTTCATATTCTGAGGGCGCGGCAGAATCCAGAGGAGTTACGGCGTAATCATATTTACCGTTAAGGCAAAGCCAGTCGTTTCTCACGAGCTGAGGTCTGGGATATTCGCTTAAAGGACAATCGGTGTTGATTGAGTCAGTCCAGCGGGATTTCATTGTAGTCATTGTGTGGGCTCCTTTCAATAATAAACTTTTTCAAGCTTCCAGTTTCCGTTTTCAAGAACAGCTGAGCAATCAATTTTATAATCTTTTTCTGCAGAGTCGGTTACCTTTTTAAGGTAAGCGGTGAAGGTGCAGGAAGAGTCAGTCCTTTCGGAAACAGAAATTTCAAGCTCAGAACAGTCAAATTTGAAATTGCGGTTTTTAACGTTTGCTTTAGTGTTATAATAAAGTTTGCCTTCAATATCCTTGTAGTCTTTTCCCTTAAGAAATTTTTTGGCTGCATCTTCAGTGTAAACTGCATTTACCGCGTCCGTTAAATCGGAGAGGGTTTTTATTGTTAATGAATCAACGGGTGCATATTTGCCGGAATCGTCTTTTTCTTCGCCGGAATCTGAAACGGGCAGGTGGCCGTAGATGAAAACTTCCTCAACAAAATAAAGGTTTGTTTTAAAAAGACCTGCCATTGTAGCGTTGAAACCTGCGCCGGTAAACGTTGCAAGCTCCTGCTCGTTCATCTCATCAGGGTTGATTACGGTTTTGCCGGAATCATCGGAGTTGCACGCACACAGAGAAAAAATAAAGGAAATTATAAGCAGAATACAAGCAGCTTTTTTCATAAAACCGCTCCTTTCAAAAAGTGGTTAAACAGTGAACTGAGTTATTAAATTAAATTATATAATATATTTATAAAATAGTCAACCTAAAGCGTTTAAGGGGAAAGCTGTCAGCGTTTCCACACAACGTTCTGAGGATTTCCTGCAAGAAATGCCTCGAGGTTGGATTTGAAAACAGACATAAGCCTTTCTCTTGTTTCAAAACCTGCCCATGCGATGTGAGGAGTGATGTAGCAGTTTTTGCAGTTGAAAAGGGGATTGTTTGCCTCGGGCGGCTCACTTCTTAAAACATCAAGCCCTGCGCCTGCAATCTGACCGTTATTGAGGGCATCGGCAAGCGCTTTTTCATCAATTACGGGTCCTCTTGACGTGTTAACAAGGAACGCGGTCTTTTTCATTTTTGACAAAAATTCGCTGTTTACAAGATTTTCTGTTGCAGGGGTGAGCGGGGTGTGTACGGTGATAAAATCGCTCTGCGTGATAAGCTCGTCAAGAGAAACAAAGCTTACATCTTCTCCTGCGGGGTGGGAGGTGTAAACGCATACGTTCATTCCGAAAGCTTCTGCAATTCTTGCAACAGTTTTGCCGATTTTACCGTAGCCGATTATACCGAGGGTCTTGCCCTCAAGCTCTGTAAGCGGAGCTTTCTGGAAGCAGAAATCCTTGCAGGAGCTCCACTCGCCGTTCATTACCGCCTGCGAATGAAGCGCAACGCGGCTGCAATGCTCAAGTATGAATGCAAACGTGAGCTGAGCTACGGCACCTGTGCTGTAAGAGGGGATATTGCATACAGGGATATTTTTATCAGCACAGTAATCAATATCAACAACGTTATAGCCTGTGCTGAGCAGTCCTATATATTTTAAGTCGGGCAGATTTTCAAGAATTTCGCGTGGGAGCAGAGTTTTGTTGGTTACAACAATTTCACATCCCTTGCAGCGCTCAAGAGTGAGCTCTTTGGGAGTACGGTCAAAAACCTCGTAATCGCAAAGAGTGCCGAGCCAATCCCACGATAAATCACCGGGGTTTGTGGTATATCCGTCAAGAATAACAGCCTTCATAATTACCTCCGAGTACATTTATTGGATGATTAATATTTATTGATAATTAATCTTATCATATATTATAAAAAAATAAAACAGATATATCAAGATAATTTGTTATTTTGCTTGACCGATACTGTAATTTATTATAAAATATATAATTAGATTATTATGCGAAAAGAGAGGTTTTGCTGTTGTTGCGCAAGGGCAGTAAAAACAGAATAATTACAATATCAGGCCTTGTGCTGCTTGCGGTGGGAATAGCCGTTGCTGTTCTCCTTTATTCGCTGAGGTACAGAGAGCTTTGGTACTGGTACGATTTCACAAGGGCTGAGCTGGCTCTTCTTGAGCAGAAAATAGCAGAGATTCCTCAGCGGTGGCTCTTTATAATAGCCGTATTGTTCTTGTTTTTTGTTAAATGTTTTATTCCGATTTACCTTACTTCCTCAGTGTGTTTTTTAACGGGTCTTGTGCTGCCGATGTATCTTGCAATCCCCGTAAACATTCTGGGTATGATTATAATGCTGAGTGTTAAATATTATTGGGGATACCGCTTCGGAGCTGGCACCGCGAGGAAGATAATAGGTAAATCCGAACGGCTGAAAAATCTTATTGAGCACGACGGTAAAGGCAATCCGAGCCTGCTTGTTATGATACGGCTGATACCCGGATTTTCAATCAACACCGTTTCTTCCGTTTACGGTTCAATGAAATTCGGATACTGGAATTTTATAATTCTCTCAATCATCGGCTTTATGCCGAGGCTTATTTCTTTTACGTTCGTAGGCCGTAATGCTTACGACCCGTTGTCGCCGGGTTTCCTTGTGCCCATTATGCTTCTTTGCTTTGCTACGGGCCTTACTTTGCTTTCAATCAACGGCATAATTCTGCTGGTTGAAAAAATAGTCAATAAAACCAAAAAAGACGTTAATAACGATCGAAAGGATGAAAATAAAAATGGCTGAAAATTTCAAAACCGTTGCTCAGACTCTTGAACTTCTTGAGGGAAATACTTATGATGAAACCTATAAAATGCTCTATTCGCAGGAGAATGTGAATGAACAGAAGCTCAGATACAAGAGAGTTGCCGAATCCTTTGTTGAGCTTTACGGCGAGGCAGAGGAAGCAGGATTTTTCAGTTCTCCCGGCAGAACTGAAATCGGCGGCAATCATACAGACCATAATAAGGGCAGGGTGCTTGCTGCAAGCGTAAACCTTGATGCAATAGCTCTTGCTGCAAAGAATGATGAAAATATTGTAAGAGTTAAATCCGAGGGCTATAAAATGGACGTTGTTGACCTCAATGAGCTTGAACCCAAGGAGAATGAAATCGGCAGATCCGCTTCTCTTGTAAGAGGTGTTTGCGCTGAGTTTAAGCGCAGAGGCTACAACGTAGGCGGCTTCAACGCAGCAACGGCATCCCAGGTACTTTCAGGCTCAGGCGTTTCATCCTCTGCCGCTTTTGAGGTGCTTGTAGGTACAATGCTTAACCACCTCTATAATGACGGTAAGGTGGATGCGGTTGAAATTGCCCAGATTGCTCAGAAGGCTGAGAATGAATTTTTCGGCAAACCCTGCGGACTTATGGATCAGACTGCCTGCTCAGTAGGAAGCTTTGTTGAGATTGATTTTGAAAACCCCGATGCTCCCGTTATTGAAAAGGTTGAGTTCGATTTCGCATCCTGCGGTCACAGCCTTTGCATAATAAATACCGGCGGCAGCCATTCCGACCTTACCGACGAATATGCAGCAGTAAGGGGAGAAATGGAAGCTGCGGCGGAATGTCTCGGCAAGTCCGTTCTCAGACAGACCGAGCTTGAAGACATAGTGACTTCAATCCCTGCTATAAGGGAATCCTGCGGTGACAGAGCCGTGCTCAGAGCTCTTCATTTTCACGCTGACAATGCTCGTGTTCTCAAGGAAGCCGCAGCACTTCGCAACAATGATTTTGAAGCTTTCAAGGCTCTAATTATCGAAAGCGGAAATTCTTCTTATATGTATAATCAGAATGTTTATACCTGTTCAAATCCCGCTTCTCAGCCCGTAAGCCTCGGTCTTGCGCTTTGTGATATGATTCTTAAGGGCAAGGGTGCGTGGAGAGTTCACGGCGGCGGCTTTGCAGGCACTATTCAGGCGTTTGTTCCCAACAACATACTCGGCGAGTTCAAGTCGGTTATGCAGAACGTTTTCGGTGAAAAATCCTGCTACGTTCTTAGCATAAGACCCGTAGGCGGAATAAGAGTTATCTGATTGGCAGGGATTATTATGAAATACGATTTATACAGCTTGCTTTTTGATTTGTGTTCATCAGGCGGAGTATCGGGCTGTGAGGATGATGCTGCGGAAAAAGCAGCAAAGTATCTTTCACGCTTTGCCGAGGTCAGCCGTGATGCTTTAGGCAACGTTGTGGGTAATATTGGTGAAGGTTCTCCGCGCATTTTACTTGATGCACATATTGACAGAATCGGTCTTACCGTAACCTCGGTTGATTCAAACGGCTTTGTAAAGGCTGTAAAAAGAGGCGGCGTTGATGCAAGAACTGTCAGCGCAGGCGAGGTTACTATATGGGGCAGCCGCAAGGTTTTCGGGGTTATTTCAAGCATTCCGCCTCACCTTTCAAAGGGCGAAGATGCGTCAAAGGCTCCTGATTTAAGTGAAATTTGTATTGATACGGGTCTCGGTGAAGAGGTTCAGAATATTATAAGTGCAGGCGATACCGTAACCTTCAACGGTGCTCAGAAGAAACTGCTTGAGAATAAAGCGGTAAGCCCTTGTGTTGACGACAGGGCAGGTGTGGCCGCTATTCTTCGTTGCCTTGAAATTCTTGAGGAAAGCTCAGCGAAAACCTGCGCGATTACAGTCGCATTTTCTGTGCAGGAAGAAACGGGCGGCTCGGGCGCAACAACGGCAGGATTTGCAAGCGGTGCGGATGAGGCGATAGCTGTTGACGTAGGCTTTGCAAGCGCGCCGGGGGTCAAGGATGAAGAATCCGGCAAGCTTGGCGGCGGCGCTATGATTGGTTTTGCCGCAACTCTTGATAATGCTATGAGCAAAAAGCTTGTAAGCATTGCAAAGGAAAAGGATATCAAATGGCAGAATGACGTAATGGGCGGCTCTACTTCTACGAATTCAGACAGTATCCAGACATGCGCGGGCGGTATAAAATGCGCTTTGCTTTCAATTCCCATAAGGAATATGCACACCTGTGTTGAAACTGTATGTATAGATGATATTGAAGCTGTTGCTCAGCTTATGGCGGCATATATTCTTGAAAGGAGTGAGGGCAATGCGTGAAACAATAAAGGCTCTCTGCTCGCTTGACGGAATATCGGGAAGAGAGGACAGTGTAAGGAAATATATCATTTCTCAGATTGAGGGGATAGCAGAATATTCCGTTGACCCTCTCGGCAATCTGATTGTGTTCAAAAAGGGTAAGAAAACAGCTAAGAATAAGGTTATGCTTGATGCTCATATGGACGAGGTCGGATTTGTTGTAACCTATATAGGTGAAAACGGATTGCTTAAATTTGCCAAGGTCGGCGGAATTAACAATAAAGTAATCGTGGGTAAAAACGTGCATGTGGGAGAGAGTAAAATCCCCGGAGTTACAGGCATAGTACCCATTCACCTTGTCGGTGCGGACAAGCGCAGGGAAATCCCTGATGAAGGTGAGCTTTATATTGATATTGGCGCTTCAAGCAAGGAAGAGGCAGAAAAATATGTTTCTCCCGGTGACGAAGTATGCTTTGAAAGTGATTACGTTGAAATGGGCGAAAACTTCATAAAGGCAAAAGCACTTGATGACAGGGCTGGGTGCGCGATTTTGCTTGAGATAATCAAAAGTGAAATTGAGTATGACCTCTGGTTTTCCTTCAGCGTGCAGGAGGAGGTAGGCCTCAGAGGCGCAGGCGCGGCGGCTTATAATATCAAGCCCTATTATGCGCTTGTTGCAGAAACCACTACGGCGGCGGACCTTCCCTCGGTCAGCGAGGATAAAAAAGTATGCCTTCTCGGCGAAGGTGCAACGGTGTCCTTTATGGATAATTCCACTGTTTACAACCATCAGCTTTTTAAAAGAGCATTTGAAATTGCAAAGGAAAAGGGAATAAAGGCTCAGGTTAAAACGGCTGTTGCGGGCGGCAACAATGCAGGCGCAATTCATAAAACCGCAGGCGGTATAAAAACTCTTACAGTTTCTGTGCCTTGCCGCTATCTTCATTCTCCGAGTTGCGTTATAAATTATAACGATGCGGTTGAAAGTATGCGCCTTTTAAAAGCTCTTGCAGAGGATTTTGCCGATGCTTAAGCTTGCTGATAACGTTACGTCGTTTTCGTTTTTACCTCAGGATGCTTATGCGGCAAGGATTCAGGCTCTTTTTAAAACCTACGGTGCAAAGTGTCCGTTTGCCGAATTCTGGACTCAGGCGGAAAACGCTGCGGTTTGCAGGGTGGACGGGGTGATGACTCTTTGCTGCACCGAAAACGCAGATTATGAAGAGCTAAAAATCTTTATTGAAACTGTCGGCTGTAAAACCCTTGTTTGTTCTTATGAGGTTTGTTCCAATCTCGGTTACACACCCTCATCAAGCTCTCATATTGTGGAGTATACGGGCGGTATATGTGTAAATCCGTTTTGCACCAATCCTGATTTAAAGCAAATGCACTCTCTGCTTTTGCGGTGCGGCTTTATGATGGGAGATTACGGAAGCTTCCTTGCGGATTTTGCAGCAAGGCTCAATAAGGGCACGGCAAAAACTGCCGCAATAGTTTCAAGCGGTGTTGATGCCTGCGCATCAGCGTTGTTTATAGGTGAAAAAAGCGTGCTTCTCGGTGCAGTTGCCACTAATCCTGAAAAAAGGGGAAAAGGGCTTGCATCAGAGCTGGTTTCCTCCCTTGCAGGGGAAATGAAAGCGCAGGATAAAAGAGTCTTCCTTTTTTGCAGGGAGGACAGTCTTTTGGAATTTTATAAAAAAATCGGTTTTGTTGCCTGCGGCAAATGGACCGAAGTGAATTTTGATTAAGAAAGAAAACAGAAAGATATGTTTATTAATTACAGCGAAAAAATCAGGCAGGCGGCACTTGAGGCTGAAAAGAAGTGCTCTGCAATGTTTGCACAGACGGATGAAATTACCGAATACAATCAGCAGAAGGTGCTTTCTGCATTTATATCAAACGGAGTATGTGAAAGTGATTTTGCAGGCTCGACGGGCTATGCCTACGGCGACAGGGGCAGAGAGAAGCTTGACCGTATCTATGCCGAGATTTTCGGCGCAGAGGAAGCCCTTGTCCGTCATTCTTTCACTTGCGGCACTCATACTCTCGGCGTCGCGCTTTACGGTGTTTTAAGACCGGGTGACACAATGCTGTGCGTAACCGGTTTGCCTTATGATACAATTCACGGTGTTATCGGAATAGACGGTAAGGGCAAGGGTCAGGGTTCTCTTGCGGATTACGGAATTACATACGCTCAGGTTGACCTTGATGAAAACGGCAGACCCGACCTCCCTGCAATCAGAGAAGCAGCGGCAAGAATTCAGCCCAGAATGGTTTATATACAGCGTTCAAGGGGATATTCTCTGCGTCCCAGCATCACTGTTAATGAGATTGCAAAAATTATCAAAGAGGTCAAATCTGTTTGCAAATGCATTGTGATGGTTGATAACTGCTACGGTGAGTTTGTTGAAAAGATCGAACCCCCTCAGGTAGGAGCCGATATCATTGCAGGCTCGCTCATTAAAAATCCCGGTGGCGGTATTGCCAGAACGGGCGGATATATAGCCGGTAATAAGGATTTGATTGAGCTTTGCTCTTACAGAATGACAGTTCCCGGCCTCGGTAGCGAGGTGGGTGCAACTCTTTCTGAAAACAGAAATATGTATATGGGCATTTTCAGTGCTCCCCACGTTGTAGGTGAGGCTGTTAAAACCGCGGTGTTTACCTCAGCTTTGTTTGAGGGCTTTGGATTTGCGGTTACTCCGGGAAGCGATGAATACAGAGCTGATATAATTCAGGCTCTCTGCCTTGAAACACCCGAAAAGCTTATTGCTTTTTGTGAGGGAATGCAGTCAGGAGCTCCCGTTGATTCTTTTGTTGTGCCCGAACCCTCGGATATGCCCGGTTATGACAGTAAGGTAATAATGGCGGCAGGTGCGTTCATTATGGGCGCATCAATTGAGCTTTCTGCCGATGCCCCGCTGAGAGAGCCTTTTGCTGTATGGATGCAGGGCGGTCTCAATTACCATTCAGCAAAGGCAGGAGTTATGCTTGCGGCTGAACGCATGGCAAAAAAAGGACTGATATGATGAAATTTAACGGAATTACACCCGAGGCGCGTCTGCTGCTTTCGGAAAACAGATTCAGGGATTCCCGCGATTTTTATGAGGAAAACAAGCAGCGTATAAAAGATCTTGCAGTAACACCGATGCGCCAGATTGCGGCAATTTTATCGGAGCAGCTTGCGGCGCTTGACCCTTTTATGAATACGGTACCTACCAAAATGGTGTCGCGCGTAAGACGCGACACAAGGTACACAAAGGATCAGCATCTTTACCGTGAAAATCTTTGGGTAATGTTTATGCGCGATAAGCATCAGTGGCAGCACTATCCCTGTATGTGGTTTGAATTTACACCGAGGAATTATTCTCTCGGTGTAGGCTTGTTTTATCAGACTCCGTCGCTGCTTACTGTATGGCGAGAATTGATAAGGGAAAAGCCCGAAGAGTTTAAAGCGGCCGCAGAGCTTTGTGAAAAAGCAGGCGCGATAATTGACGGCGATATGTATAAGCGCCCCAAAGAGGGATGCCCTGAGGGCCTTGAAAAATACTATAACTGCAAATCTGTATACTTTTCGTTTGCATCGCCTGATTTAAAGGACCTTGAGGACGAAACGATTATTGAAATTCTCAAAGGCTGTTACGCGGCATTTTCGCCTATGTACACCTTTATGCTTGAAGTGGCGGACAGATTTTCTGCCCGCGGAGCGAGCGATGAATTATAAATCCGGGAGGCGCTATGAATAAGAGAATAGCAGCCATAGTTGCTTTTGTGCTGGTTGTGGCAACTGCTTCAGGCTGCTCCGTAAGGCAACAGACCGAGGAGCAGGCGAAGCTTACTGCGGTGTCGTCATCGGCAACGCTCAGAAGCACAACGGAGAATACGTTGCCTGTTACACACACGGCGGTAACTGAAACCACCACCGAGCAGGTAACAACACAGATGCAAACTACTGAGCAGGAGACTACAACTCAGCCTGAATCCACACAAGAGGATAAGGATTTTCTCGAAAAGCTCACTCAGATAATTTCTGAGGTGACGGAAAAAACGTTTATCAGAAAAACCACAACCGAGCCGTCCACTCAGCCCGTAACAAAAAGTATGCGTGTTTCGGGTTATTCAAAGCAGCAGATAATTGATTATTTTGTGCTTACGGCCCTCAATAATGAGAGCGGAATTGATATCGGCAGGGTTGTTAAATGGACTCACCGTGTAGGTGTTTGCTTTGTCGGTAATTACATAAGCCGCGATGTTGAGCTTGTTGAGGCTCTTTGCGATACTCTCAATAAAATAAGCGGCTTTCCCGGTATATACATAACCGAAAATGCCGACGAGGCTGATATATATATGATGTTTGCAGGTTCTGCTGAGCTTTCAAGAACAATCAGCGGCTTCGGTTTGCTGGATAACGGATATTGCGGCCTTGTATGGGATGCATCTTTTGCTTTGTCAAAAGCCGTTATCGGCATTGATTCGGGTATGATAAACCGCGGCAAAAGAGATTCCGTAATCTGCGAGGAATTCCTTCAGGCTATGGGTCTGCCCAATGATTCCGATATGTATTGGGAAAGCGTTTTCAGAGAGAGCTCCGATTTGGCGGAGTGGCCGAGCAATCTTGATTGGGGAATAGTTACCGTGCTGTATAATCCCGGCATAAAACCGGGGATGAATGAAAAGCAGGCGGTGGAAGTGGCAAAGCTTTTTGTTAAAGACTCAGATTGAATCTGAAAGGATGATGAAAATGAGAATAATGTCAATTAATCTTCTTTGCGCAGGTAAGGACTCGAGATGGTGGGAAAACCGAGCGGAGAAAGTGGCAAAAATCGTCAGAAAAATCAACCCTGATTCGTTCGGCGTGCAGGAGGCACACTATGACTGGATGTGTGCTCTTAAAAGACTTCTTCCCGAATACGAGAGTGTTGGTGTTGGCAGGGATGACGGTAAAAACAAAGGTGAGTTTTCGGCGGTATTTTTTAAGAGAGATAAGTTTGATGCCGTACAGAGTGAAACCTTCTGGATTTCCGAAACACCCGAAGTGCCCAGCAGAAGCTGGAACACTGCCTGCATCAGGGTCTGCACCTGGGTCAAACTTGTTAACAAGGAAACGGAAGAAGAATTTATTCATCTCAACACTCATCTTGACCACGTAAGCGAACTTGCAAGAATGAAGGGTGTAGAGCTTATAAAGAAAAAGATTGCTGAATTTGAAGGCGTTCCCGTAGTGTGCACAGGCGATTATAACTATGAGCAGGGCTGTGACTGCTACGTTGAAATGGTAAACGGTGAGCTTGGCGATGCCCGAATGCTTACTGATAACAGTGACAGTTCTTTCACTTTCCACGGCTTCAGACCTGAGGAGATTCAAAGTATTATTGATTTTGTTTTTGTCAAAAAGAGTGCGTTTGAGGTTGAAAACTTCAAGGTTGTTGCTGAAATGGTTGACGGTGATTTCTATTCGGATCACTATGCTGTTTATGCGGATATAAAAATTGTATAACAAAGAAAAAATCGGTCTGACTTGTTCTGAGTCAGACCGATAAAACTTTATCCGATTTTTTCAAGCAAAGCAGGGAATTGCTTTATATCGTCAATTATGTAATCGGGCGCAACCTCTTTTTCGAGCACTTCGCGGCTGAATGAAGTGGTTACGGCAACGCTTACTGCGCCTGCTGCCTGAGCAGCTCTTATGCCGTTGAGCGAATCTTCAATAACAACGCATTCAGACGGCTCAACTCCGAGTAATTCAGCGCCCTTAAGGAAAATATCGGGGAAGGGCTTCTGCCTTGTAACGTCACTGCCGGTTACGAGAGCGTTGAAGAAATCGGGAGTAACGCCTATTGCTTTAAGATTGTGTTCAACCTTTGTGAGGTCTGCGGCAGAGCATACTGCTGCACGGAATTTTGATTTAACGTAGTTTACAGTATCGAAAACACCGTTATAAACAGCGTCGGGATGCTCCTTGAGAAGGTCTGCATAAATTGCGTAAACAACCGTTTTCATCTCGGGAACAAAAGCAACCCCGTATTTTTCGGCAGGACCGCCGAGGTATTTTGTTTCGCCTGCGCCTACAAAGGGAGTGAAATCCTCAGGTGCCGCGTTTACGCCGAACTCCTTGAGACCGATTATAGCGGCTTCGAGAATGATTGCTTCGGAATCAATAAGAACGCCGTCCATATCAAATAAAACTGCCTTAATACTCATAATAACCCCTTATTCATCAATTATTGCAATAAATTATATCACAGCATAAGGCATACTTCAACCGTAAACATTGATTTTATTTTTGCTGTGTGCTACAATAATTACAATAAAAGCTAAGGAGAAATTTTATGTATTACAAAATAGAAAACGAGTTTTACACAGCATCAGTTGACGATATGGGCGCTCAGCTTCATTCTTTCTGCTCAAAGCAGGGGGAGGAATACCTTTGGCAGGGCAATCCCGATATATGGTACGGTCAGGCGCCTGTGCTTTTCCCTTTTATCGGTCAGCTTAAGAATGATAAATTCACCTATAACGGCAAGGAGTATTTCTGCCCCAAGCACGGCCTTGCAAGGAAGTTGCCCTTTAAGGTTAAAAGCATAGAGGCTTCAAAGGTTGTTTTCTCGCTTGAGAGTGATGAAAATACCCTTAAGCAGTATCCTTTTGAATTTGAGCTTCTTATTGCTTATGAGTTTTGCGGCAGAAAGCTTAAGGCAACCCATACCGTAATCAATAAAACAGACGGTAAGATGTATTTTTCAATCGGTGCGCACCCAGGCTTTAATTGCGAAATCGGCGATGTTATTGAGTTTGAAAAGCCTGAAACGCTTGAAACTCAGCGCATAGATTCCGAAAATCTTATAATTGAGCAGAAATTCCCCGTGCTTGATAACTCCAATGAAATAGTTATCACAAAGGAGCTTTTTGATAATGACGCTCTTATTCTTTCCGGTATTGAATCAGAAAAGCTCAGCATTGTAAGCAAAAATCTCGGCAGAAAGCTGGAGTTTGTTTTCGGTAAAGCTCCTTACCTCGGAATATGGGCAAAGCCTGCCGCACCCTATGTTTGCATCGAGCCCTGGTACGGTGTAAACGATTCACACGAGGATTACGGAGAGGTATCAAACAAGGTTGGAATTCAGTCCCTTGAAGCGGGCGAAAGCTTCGAGTTTTCGTGGACTGCAGAAGTTATTGCTCTTTAATATTGATATAAAATTAAGCCCTGCCGTGAGGCAGGGCTTTCAATTTTATCTCTTTAATGAATCAATCATTGTAAACAGATCTACAAAGAAGCTTTTGGTTGTTGCTTCGTCTGAGTTAAGACCTATTACGTTGCCGTGGTCACCCCTTGTTGTGGGGGCTACGTTCCATATGCCTTTTTCAATTTCATTTGAAACCGCAGGCATATCTACGTACATTTCATCAAACGGATATCTTGCCGAAACAACGCTTACAAGTCCGTCATTCTCCTGCCAGGATTCATCAATGGCAATACCGCCCTTTGTTGTGCCTGTATAAGAGCCCATTGCAAGAGCAAAGGGGGAGAGAATAGGCAGTGTGGAAGAAGCCGGAACCTGACCTTTGAGGAAGGTTCCTTCCTTGGTTGTGCTGTAAGCGTAGGAGAAATAGTAAATACTGTCCACGGTCTGTATCGTTTCGTTAAGTTTTGCCGCACCGTCAGGTGAGAGGTCGTATGCGGCATGGTCATTGCCTGAGGCTGTTATTGCTTCAATTGCCTGCTCAGGGTCAACACCGTCAATTCCGAAATGGTCAAGCTTGAAATCGTAAACTCCGTCTGCAGGGTCGGCAACTCCTGCAACTGCAAAGCAAATTGTGGCAAGAAGCTCGGTTGTGTCTTCAATTCCTACAAGTCCTCCAACGGAATCAAGAACGCAGGTGAGAGATGAGCCGTTGTGGGGAGCACAAAGAGTGGTGAGGCTGTGTACCCATTTGCCTTTTCCGCCTTCAAAAAGAGGAGAAACCTCGCTGCCTGAAAGCTCTCTTTCTGCTTCGCTTCCGTATTCAAGCAGTGATGCGAGAAGTCTCACGGTTGCACCGCCGAAGGAATGACCTATAAGGTTGATTTTTATAAGCTGACCGCCGTTGATTCTGGTGCCCCAGCCCTCAACAAGGGGCTCGGTGTATTCTCTGCCGAAGCGTTCGTGGTTATGTTCTTTTGAGTGTGCTTCGCCGTAGTCAACGGTAGTGCCGGTGAGATGAGCATAAAGCTCGCAGGCTCTGTCCCAAGCGCTGGAAACGGGGCCGACACTCGGTGCGTGCACCTCATAGCCCTGCTCGGTCAGATACTCGGTTAAGTTGCAGGCGGTTGCGCCCCAGTACTGTGAAACACCGTTGATTCCGTCGCCCTCGCCCCAACCGCCGAGACCGTGAACGAGCACGTAGGAGTACTTGACCTTGCCGCCGCAAAGCTCCCACCAGGCTTCCATTATACCGCCGTAGTAGGCAGGGATGCATATTGCCGCCGCAAAAACACAGATGGCAAGTACGGCTGCAATTATTTTTTTGAAAGGCTTTTTGTTTTTACCGTCAGGCATTTTTTCATCGCTCTCCTTTTCAGAGGAATCCTCGTATTCTTCAACGGGTGCAGGGGTCGGAGTTTCGGTATTGCATTCGCTGTCAGTTAAAAGGAAATCGGTTGATACACCAAAAAGCTTACTCATTGCAACAACCTTGTCAATATCGGGCAGAGCACCGCCCGATTCCCATTTTGAAACGGACTGCCTGGATACTCCGAGTTTTTCCGCAAAAGCCTCCTGAGATAAGCCGAGTTCTTTTCTGAGCTTTAATATTTTATCTGCAATGTTCATTTTATCCCTCCTGATAAAAGCATACAGCACAAGCTGCCTTATATCAACCAACTTTGCCGTACATTTAAAAAATTCGTGTAAAGGAAGGTTAGCAAGCCTCGTGTGAAGTGCGGTTTACACGGCGAAATCAGACCTTTTTATGAATAACGGCATCGGGTTCGCCTGCCTTTTTCATATACTGTATAAGTAATTCGCGCATTGAGTCTGCAACTGCAGTGTATTCTGCGCACGCGATAAGATTGTTTCTTTCGTGAGGGTCTTTTTCAAGATCGTAAAGGAAATCCTCTGTGTAGCTTTCTGAAAACGGGGTGTCCTGATTCTTAGAGGTGACGCTGTATTTCCAACGCTTTGTGCGTACCGCGCGTCCTGTCTGACTTTCGGAAATCTGAAGGTAAACACTGTCAGCTGAATTGTTGCTGACAAGGCTTGAACCCATAAAATGCTCAGGCACGTCAACTCCTGCAACGTCAAGCACGGTAGCGGGCAGGTCTATTAGGGAAACCATAGAATCCTTTCTGCCTCCGTTTTTGAATGCACCGCCGCCGATTACAAGCGGCACACGGATGCTTGCATCGTGGCAAGAACGCTTGTATTCCATATTTCTTGTTCTGAAGTGGCAGCCGTGGTCAGAGGTGTAAATGATAACCGTGTTGTCATAAATACCCTTGTCCTTAAGTGCCTGAATGAGTCTGCCGAAATTATAATCAACCGAATTACAGCAGGCGAGGTAGGAGGGCATCTGAAGTCTCCAGTCTCCTCCCGTTCCCTTGAGGTCACCGGGAATATCGTAATTTTTGAATTTCTTTCTCAAACCGCGGGGAGCTTCAAACCTGAAACGGTCATTCTGGTGATGCGGCTCAATGTGGGAAAGGAACATAAAGAACGGCTTGTCCTGCGGTCTGTTATCAAGATACTCCAACGCGTAGTCGGTAATTTTATCCGCGCGGTAGCCCTTGAAGTCAAGACGGTTGCAGTTCTCATCAAATACATATCCGTTGTATCCGTGTGAGGTGAATTCAAGCACGTCGGAGGCGCGCCAGTATCTGTAACCGCCGCGTCTTTCAGCGGGTGTAGCCTTCGTTTTTAAATTGTGTTCTTTGTCTGAGGCAAGGTGCCATTTGCCGAAATATGCGGTATCGTAACCTGCATCATTGAGGTAATGTGCAACTGTTTTTGTATCCGTAGGCAGGGCGATATTGTTTTTGTAGCAGCCAATCTGAGTGGCATAAACACCGCTTTGCAGGCATGCTCTTGCAGGTCCGCATACGGGCTGGCAGGTGAAAGCGTTTTCATAAAGCGTTGCGTCTTGCGCAAAAGCGTCAAGATTCGGGGTTACGGGAAGGCTTTGACCGTAGCAACCTGCGGTATCAGCCCTTTGCTGATCGGAAAAATAAAAAACAATGTTCGGTTTGTTCATTGATTTTGCCTCCGTTGAAAAATACCTTTGAATAATTAAAATCACCTTGCTAAATATAAAACGGGTGATAGTTTTGATTAAGGAATATACCGTGGTAGCTGGAGTTGGGGCTGTGATTTACAGCCTTGTGGAGATTATATACAGAGGGCATACGCACTGGACGATGACTGTTACGGGCGGAGCAGTGTTTCTGATGCTTTACATTCTCAATACCCGTGTTGAAATTCAAAGCCTTGCGCTAAGATGCCTTATCGGGTGCGTTGCCATCACGTTGATTGAGCTTGCGGTGGGCTGCATAGTCAACCGCAAGCTTGGCTGGAACGTGTGGGATTATTCAGGGATGAGGTTTAACTTCCTCGGGCAGATTTGCCCTGAGTTTTCGTTGGCTTGGTATGCCTTGTGCTTCCCTGCATATTGGCTGAGTATGTTTTTGCAAAGCAGACTCAGTTAGCAGCTATGTAGTTCTTTATTCCCTTGACGGTAGCTTCGGCAAGAGTGCTCTGGGTTGAGCTCTTCTGGAGAAGCTCACATTCGGTAATGTTGGAAACAAAGCCGTATTCAATGAGTATTGCAGGGCATTCCTCAACCCTTGTTACCTGGAACGGATAGAAATTGGCACCTCTGCTGATTGAACTCTTTGAAGATGAATAAATATCGCTCTTGTAAGCGGCAACAATGCTCTCGTGTACAGCCTTGGCAAGCGGCTGTGAATAAGCTCTGTAATAATATGCGGACGTGCCGTACGGTGTGGAGGATGAACTGGAATCGCAATGGATTGACAGGAATAGGTCAGGGTTGCGGTTCCTTATCATTTCAACTCTCGCTTCGGGACTTACGTAAGTATCCGAAGTACGGGTCATAATTACCTTGGCACCCTCATTCTCAAGGAGAGTCTGTATTTTCTTTGCTATTCCGAGGTTGATGTAGCTTTCATATCTCATTGAATAGTTTGATGAAACGCTGCATATTGCACCCGAATCGTTACCACCGTGGCCGGGGTCAAGCATAATTGTGTATCCGCTGAGAGTGGAGGAGGGTTTGCCATTTACCGTTATTACAAGCTTGTCTCCCTCGTACTCCATATGGAAGCCGTAAAACTTGCCTGAGTTTGCAAGCTTGAGAGAAAGGGTTGTTGTGGTATCGGAAGAATTTGTATTCCACGAGGCGGAGGAAATTGCGCCGCCCGTTGTGATTTTACCCGTGGCGGAATCTGTGTAACTGAAGGTGATGTCGAGCGACTGCGCATTTACGGACGAAACTGCGTAGGGGCGATTAGTGCCGTTGATGACAACAGATTTATAGCTCTGTCCCTTTAGCTCTGCGTTAACGGGGACTTTCCAGTTCATATCAAGAACGATTTCAAGAGAATTGCCGTTTTTGGTGCTTTGAGAAACGGTGATTTTGTTGTTGGGCATAACGTAACCGCTCTTTACGGTTGAGAATCCGTCATATACCTTTATGCCTGAGGAAAGAACGTAAAAATGCTCTTTGTTTCCCTTGGTATCCGTGCAGTCCATTTCGCCTGTAACATATCCCATAGTGCCGGAAAGCTGAGGTGTATAAAGCGGAACGGAAAGCGAACTTGTGGTGGAGCCGGGGAAAACCTCGCAGTAATTTGAGTTGATAACGCAGATTTTCGCCGTGCCGAGTCCGTAATTCTTGGAGTAAGAATATTTTTCGCTTGAAGCACTGCTTTGTGAAGTGCTTTCAGTGGTCTCTGAAGTACTTTCGGATGTTTGATCCGAGTTGTTTTCGGCGTTTGAACTGCCTTCCTGACCGCCTGTGGCGGTTGACGGCTCAGCAGTTTGTTCGGTTGTTGTAGCTGTTGTAGTGGTCGTCGTGGTGGTTTCGGGCACTACTACGGGAGCGGGTTCAACTGCGTTTACGGTAACGGAAGCCCCCGTCATTGATTCGCTCAGCGAGCCGTACGAGGCTGTGATTTTGATACTGCCAAGCTTCTGCTTTTGAGTTGTACCTTTGGGTAAGGTGAAGCTTGCGTGGAAAGCGACGAAGTCCGATTCCGAATCGGGTGAAGTGCCTTCATCCTCCGCAACCGCTTCACCCTCGCTCATCTTTACCTTGTCACCGTTAAATGATGCGTAAAGAGTTGCGCCGCTTTTTCCGATTGCCGTAACTTCAAGCTCTGTGGAACCGGGCACGCTTATTGAATCTGTGGGTGAAACCGAGGAGAGAAGCTTTACTTTGTAAGTTACTTCATATGTATATGTTTTGTCCTTATGTTCAAATTTAAAGGAATTCTTGCCCGGCTCAAGGCGGAATTCACTTGCAAAATCGCCTGAAGCTGCACGCTCGAGTGCTTTGCCGTTGCAGGTGAGAGGATGAACGGGGCTGCTGGTGCCTTTGAAAGTTATTCTGGACTGTGTGACAGTTATTGAATTACTGTCATAGTTGCTGAGTCTGAATTCTTTGTTTGAAGCAGATTCAACGCCCTGACAAATAAAATCTATAACGGTGAGAGCAACAGAGCTTTCAGCCGACCGAATCTGTGAGAACGGAGTGAAGGCTATACCCGTGCAGCCGGGGGTTTCAAGCGACCCGGAGAAGAGTGCCAGCACTTCTGATGCTCTTGAATCGTTCATAGAGTTGATACCGTCAAGGCTGTGGCAAAGCCAGAAGGTAAGAGCGGCATCGCTGAAAAGTTGCCTGGATTTTTCAAATTCGGTTGCGCTTATATCATCGGCTTTTTGCTCAATAAAGAGGAAATCAGCTTGTCCGGCCGAGGCGATTGTGTTTAAAGCAGGGTTGATTTCTGCGGTGTCAGACGGTTTTATACCGATTGTTACACCGGGATCGATTCTGCGAAGCTCTTTTATGAGAGCAACGGTTTTACTTTCAAAATCTGCTGCAGCTTCATCAAGATTTG
This sequence comes from Acutalibacteraceae bacterium, assembly GCA_045592385.1. Classification (GTDB taxonomy): domain Bacteria; phylum Bacillota; class Clostridia; order Oscillospirales; family Acutalibacteraceae; genus CAG-177. The sequence goes on along the minus strand of JAZNUP010000067.1, from coordinate 18,279 downwards.
CAAGAATGATAAAATCAAAGTTGTTCTCAGTCAACAGAGCCTGAGCGCTGCGGGAATCTGAAACAACGCCGCAGTAAAGCCCCAGTGTGCGTGCGCTCTGAGCAAGAGGGGGGAGCTCCGAGAGGTTTTCAAGGGAGAAAATTACTGTGTTGAATCCGCTGTTGGCAACGCTCTGCATCTCCTGCTCGGCGGTGAGGGGAGCTCCGCAGGCGGAATCAAAAATCACCGCTCTTACGTCGGCGGGAGCAAAAGCTTTATCTTTTGCGATTATCTGCTCCTGAGTTGTTTCGGTTGATGCGGCATCGGGGTCAACCTTTACCGTGAAACGGTCTTTTAAGAAGAAAACACCTGCCGTTATAGCGGCGAAAACGAGGATAACACTGACGCACGCAATAATTAAATTTTTGTTCTTTGAACTCATATCAATCTCCGTTGTAGAAATTTTTCACACCCTGAATTTCTGACTTCATAGTTTTGTTAGATGGATTAATGATGTTGTTGCAGGAGAAAAACGCAATTCCGCTGTAACTTCCGTGTGTCTTTATGTAAATGGTCTGCCTTAAAAGTATATCGGAATTATTGAGCCACTCGCTTTTGCCGTTTCCTGCATAGGCGTCCTGAGCGCCGCATTTATAGGCGGCAAGACCGCAGATGAGTTTAACGTTTTTGTGACGCTTAAGGGAATTCCACTTATCCGCAGTTTTATCGAAGGGGAGGGATGAATTCTCAAATCCGTAGTAAATCTGAGGGATTATCCAATCTGCATATCCTTCGTTTGCAAGCCATACTTTGACGTCAGCATAAAGCTGGTTACGGTTTTTTTCAATATCTGCTGCAGGGCTGATTGAAAAAATTTTATTCTGCCCGTAGCTTTTTACTGACGAATATGCCGCTGAAACAAATGCGTTTATTGTGCTGATTCGCCATTGAGCAAGGCTGTTTTTTCCGCCGGAGGCGGTGTATGCTTCATACTGCGCTGAATCAATGGCTTTATCCGTTGACGGATAAAAATAATCGTCAATATGAATTCCTGCTACAGCGTAGTTTGCAAGTATTTCTTTTATTCCGTCAAGCACAAGCTGCTGCGCTTTAAGGCTTGCGGGGTTATAATAAATGCCGTTTGAAAGAATGCAGACCTGTGAATCTTCATTGCCTGCTTCGTAAATCTTCCTGGCAGGGTTGCTTTTGCTGAGAGTCGTAATGTCCGCCGAAGAGGAAACCCTGAACGGGTTAATCCAGGCGTGCACCTCTAAGCCGTAGCTTTTGGCACTTTCAAGCATTATCTTGAACGGGTCAAAGCTAAGTGCCGCACCTTGAGTGCCCGCCACGTATTTTGAGGTGGGGAAGATGTCTGAAAGATAAAATGCATCCGAAAAAGCCCGTGCGTGAAGGAAAACGGTGTTTATTCCGAAATCGGCAAGGGAGGAGAAAATACCGTTCGCCTCCTTGCGGTATTGCGATGCAGACTTGCCTTTGGCAGACGGGAATTCAAGATATGAAAGCCATACACCTCTGATTTCTTCCTGAGAAGCGGCAGCGGTGGTGGTTTGATTTTTGGTGGTGGTAGTTGTTCTGGCAGCGGTGGTGGTAGTCTGCTTTTTAGTTGTTGTTGTGGTGGTAGAAACGGTTGCTTTTTCGGTAACTTTTGCTGATGTTTTCTGTACGGAAGACTGTGCCGTTTCAGATGAAGTATGAACGGCAGAGGATTTATTATATGCGGAGGATTCTTCACCGGTACTTTCCTGCAATACGTCAACTGAAGATTGAGTGATCAGAGCAGTGGTGTCCTCTTGTATAAAGGAGTCGCCGCCTTGAGAGAGTGAAGCAACGGTGCTCTCTGTGACGGGGCTGCCTGCGTTTTCTGTTGTTGAGATGCTGTTATCAACTTTGAGTTGACAAGAGCACAGTAAAAAGCATAAAATAACTGTAAGAGAAACAAATCTTTTCATAATGTTAAAAAGTGAGGTTGTGTAATATGTTGTTTAAACTGTTGTGGCTTTATCTGGCGGTGGTTTCTGTAATAAGCGTGGTGCTCACTCTTTATGATAAGGCGGCTGCCAAGGCGGGTAAGTGGAGGGTGCCTGAGGCGACGCTTATGACGGTAGGCCTTTTTGGCGGAGCGGTGGCAGAGTTTATTGTGATGAAACTTATCCGCCACAAGACCAAGCATAAAAAGTTTATGATAGGTCTTCCGTTGGAAATTCTTTTACATGTTGCGATAGTTGCACTTTTATTTTATCTTTTCTGAAAAAACAGGCGGCAGCGGATGCCGCCCGTTTTTTGTTTTTTAAAGAGTTGCAAGGTCGTAGGGTGTTTTCTGATAAACAAAATAGTTAAGCCAATTGGTGAAAATGAGATTTCCTGCGCTTCTCCAATTCATAACGGGAGTTTTTGAAGGGTCGTCATCGGGGAAATAATTGTAAGGTACCTTTATTGGCAGTCCTCTGTTTACGTCCCTGAAATATTCCTTTGAAAGAGTGTCACGGTCGTATTCAAAATGACCTGTTGAAAAGAACATCCTGCATTCCATATCGGAAATAAGATGAATTCCTGAAAAGTCGGAGTATGAAAGAATCTGTAGGTCCTTTACGAGAGCGATATCACTGCGGTGAATCTCTGTATGGCGTGAATGGGGGATGAAGAATTCATCGTCAAGTCCTCGCATAAGGGGATGAAAAGTGTCAAGCGAGCGGTGAGGGAAAACACCGAATATTTTTTCGTCAACACCGTATTTGGGTATTCCGTAATGGTGGTAAAGTGCCGCCTGAGCACCCCAGCAAATGTGGAAAACCGAGTAAACGTTCTTTTTACTCCAATCAAGAATTTCACACAGCTCTTCCCAGTAATCAACCTCTTCAAACGGCATCTGCTCAACGGGAGCACCCGTTACAATCATTCCGTCATATCGGTTATCCTTTATGTCGTCAAAAATGTTGTAGAATTTGAGCATATGTTCCTGAGAGGTGTTTTTTGATTTATGGGTCTTTACCTGCAATAAATCAACGTCCACCTGCAAAGGGGAGTTGCTGAGCAGGCGAAGAATCTGAGTTTCTGTTTCAATTTTTGTGGGCATAAGGTTGAGAAGAAGTATACGAAGCGGACGGATGTCCTGAGTCGTTGCTCTGTCCTCCGTCATAACAAATATATTCTCCGATTCAAGCGCTTTATGCGCAGGTAATTCATTTGATATCTTAATTGGCATATGAAAATCTCCGTTTTCAGATTTTGATTTTTATTTTTCTGAGAGCGTGGCTTACGGGTACGGCGATGATGATGCCTACCGCAACTTCAATAACGGCGTTTACGGTAAATGCCGCAAGAATGTAATTTGTAAGGCCGCCGAAAGAAATCTGGGAAATACCGAGCTGGCTTTCTCCGTAAATAAGGTAAATGCCGCCCATAACAAGAATTGTGTTGCAAAGGCAGGTGGTGACAGCGGCGAGAATTGCGCCGATGTGCTTGGTTTTGATTTTCTTTGCAAGCAGTTCAAAAACAAGGCCTGCAAGGAAACCTGCGAGAACTCTGGGGATAAGGGCGATAAGCGGATTTCTGAAAATAATGCCTTCAAGCGGAGAAGGGGGTGCCATAACTGCTTTGATGATGCAGGTGATTCCCCATACTGCGCCGAGGGTTGCGCCGCCTTTTGCGCCGAGAACGCAGGCGCCGATTATGACGGGGATGTGCAGAAGAGTGATACTCAGCGCTCCGTAGCTGATGTATCCGATGTAGGGCACAAAGGTCATAACAATGATGAGTGCGCTCAGAACTCCGAGCTGTGCAATGTTGAGGTTTCTTTTCATTGCGGATGATTTTGACATAAATTTTTCCTCCTTGCTGCCGTTCCCTCAGGGGGATACAGCGCATTTTATATAAGCAAAACGTCAGCCGCCACCCTATAACGGCTTGCCGTTACTTATCAGAAATTGTTTTTGCCGTAAAGAATTTTCAGACCGTAAAGTATAAGGTTGGCATCGTGAATCATCTCACGCTTGCAGTTTTTGATTATATCGGCTGAAAGACCGCCTGTTGCAATGATACTTGCTACGGGAGAGTCAAGCTCGCTTTCTATGCGGTCACACATACCGTCTATCATTGATGCCGTGCCGTAAACAATACCCGACTGCATAGCGTCGATTGTGTTAGTGCCGATTGCGCGGCGGGGAGTGTTGAGGCTTATTGCGGGCAGCTGGGATGCGGTTGAGGAAAGGGCCTCGAGTGAAATCCTGATGCCGGGTGCAATGGTGCAGCCTCTGAATGCTCCGTTTTTGTCGACGAGGCTGATTTTTGTTGCGGTGCCGAGGTCAACTATAAGGCAGGGAAGCGGATAACACTTCGCCGCGGCGATTGCGGCGGCAACAAGGTCTGCTCCTTCCTGCGCAGGGTCGTCAATAAGAATGTTGACGCCCGTTTTCACACCGGGACCTAATACCAGCGGGGATTTTTTGATAATCCTTGCCACGGCATTGCAGATGCTCTGGGATACTTCAGGCACAACGCAGCTTACAGCGGCACCCTCAAAATCCTCAGGCAAAACGGAATAAAGCTTGATTATATTATAAAAATCAACGGCGTATTGGTCAGCTGTTTTGCTTCGGTCTGTTGAAAGACGTGCAACAAACATAAGCTCATCTTCTTTGAAAGCGCCGATTGTAATATTGGTGTTACCGATATCTATTGTAAGAAGCATCAAATCACCCCATCATAAAATTCTTTATATATTATATAACATATTAATATATTTTGCAATAAAAAGGTTGAATATAAAGTAAACAATGTTATATAATCAAGTGAACAATATGTGACGCAGTAAAACGGTTCACAATTATGCAGATACGGAGGCTTGCTATGGGATGCAGCATTTGCCCCAGGAATTGCGGGGCTAAGAGAGAGGATGATATCGGCTTTTGCTCGGTGAAAGATGAGTTTATGCTTGCCCGTGCCGCAAAGCATGAATGGGAAGAACCCTGCATCAGCGGAGTGAACGGCTCAGGTACCGTGTTCTTCAGCGGATGCTCTCTCAGGTGTGCTTTTTGTCAGAATTACGAGGTCAGCCGCGCTTCAACGGGTGCTCAGGTGAGTGAAGATAAGCTTATGAGAATTTTTGATTCTCTTGTTGAGCAGGGAGTGCATAACATAAACCTCGTAACACCTACACATTATACGGAAAAGCTTGCCGCCGTGTTGGAAAAATATAAATCTCCCGTTCCGGTTGTGTGGAACAGCTCGGGCTACGAAAAGGTTGAAAGCCTTAAAATGCTTGAGGGATTGGTGGATATCTACCTGCCTGATATCAAATTTTTTGATGCCGCAGTGTCGCAGAAATATGCGGGCGCATCCGATTATTTTGAGTATGCTTCCAAGGCTGTGCTTGAGATGTTCAGGCAGGTTGGCGCTCTTGAAACGGATGAAAACGGTATGGCAAAAAAAGGTGTGCTTATAAGGCATCTTGTATTGCCGGGCAACGTTTCACAGAGCTTTAAAATCCTTGAGTGGATAAGCGGAAATCTTCCCGAAGATACCGCGATAAGCCTTATGAGTCAGTATGTTCCATATGCGAAAGCAAAAGAAATGCCTCCGCTTGACAGAAGACTTTCTTCAAGAGAATATTCTATGGTTAAGCAAAAGGTTATGAATCTTGGGTTTGAAAACGTGTTTTTTCAGCAAAAAAACTCCGCAAGTGAGGATTATATTCCGCAATTTAATCTTGAAGGTCTTGACCTGTGAGAAAATCAATGCTAAACTAAATTGATAAAATATGAAAGGATGTTTTTAAAATGTCAAAAGCAAACGGATTCTTTGGCGAATTCAAGAAGTTCATTATGAGAGGCAATGTTATTGACCTTGCAGTCGGCGTTATCGTAGGCGGCGCTTTCCAGGCAATCGTAAAGTCTCTTGTTGACGATGTTGTTATGCCCGTAATCAGCCTTGCAACAAAGGGTATCAACTTTGCTGATTTGTTTATCGCTCTTGACGGTAACGAGTATGAAACTCTTGCTGCTGCTCAGGAAGCGGGTGCGGCAACCCTCAATTACGGCAACTTCATCAGCGCGGTTCTTAACTTCCTCATTATGGCATTTGTTGTATTCCTTCTTGTCAAGGGTATCAACACTTTGGCTGACAAAACAAAGAAGAAGGAAGAAGCAGCACCCGAAGAGCCCACCACAAAGGCTTGCCCCTTCTGCAAGAGTGAAATTGCTGTTGATGCAGTTAAGTGCCCCCACTGCACATCAGAAATTCCTGCTGAATAATCAAGGTGTTGAAAGATTTTGTTTGATATGAAAAAAATCGGTTTTATCGGCACAGGCAATCTTGCCTGTGCCATACTTAAAGGTGTTATAGAGTCAGAGCTTGCGGCACCCGAAGACGTATATATTTACGATATTAACTGCGAAAAAACCAAGTCCCTCAAGGCTTTGTACGGTGTCAACGTGCTTGCTGACGAGTGTGAAACCGCCGCAGTGTGCGATGCGGTTTTATGCGCCGTAAAGCCTAAGGATATGACCGCGCTGCTTGCAAAAATCGCACCGCAGGTAAGGGAAAATTCAACCCTCGTAATTTCAACAGCGGCAGGATTTGAGCTTGCGGCTGTCAGCTCTGCACTCGGCGAAAGTGCAAGGGCTGTACGCATTATGCCCAATATCAATGCCTCAAGCGCATCTTCAATGACCGCCTATTGCGCCTGCGCTTCGGCAACGGTTCGGGACGTTGAGTTTGTTGAAAAATTCTGCTCTGCGTTCGGTAAGGTTATTTCGCTTGAGGAGAGGCTGTTTTCTGCTTTTACGGCAGTGGCAGGCTCGGCTCCTGCTTTTGTTTATGATTTTATTGACAGTCTGGCATTTTCTGCTGTTAAGCACGGAATTCCCAGGCAGGCGGCTCTCGAGATTGCGGCGCAGACCGTGCTCGGCAGCGCAAAGACGGTGCTTGAAAGTGAGCTGCATCCACGTGAGCTTGTGGACAGAGTATGCTCGCCCGGAGGAACTACTGTCGAGGGTGTTGCCACGCTTGATAAGGCAGGATTTGCAGATGCGGTTATTTCGGCCGTTGATGCGACGGTAAAAAAAGATATTGAAATGAAAAAGCAGGTGAAAGCATGAAGATTATGCTCCTCAGTTCACTGGTTAAAGTTTTTTCTGATGAACAGCCCGTAGCCTCTCAAGTCACGGGCTTTTCCGTTATGAAAAACGAAAGGACATCCTTCCAGATTGCCGTTTTCAGTGAGGAAACAAAGGAAGCAGAAGTTAAAATTGAAGGCTTCGGAGATTCGTACAGTGTTTTTAAGGTGCGCGAAGTGCCTGTAGGGCTTGCGTGCTTTGCTGATGCGGATGATTATTACCTGAGAAAAGATTCGGGGATGTATCCTGATTGCCTTGAGCCGGTTTGCGGTAAAGTTAAAATCGAAGCAGGCAAATGGCAGAGTATATGGATAGAACTTAACCCTGACAGCAAGCTTGATGCAGGCAATTATACACTCGATATTTCGTTGGTATCAGGCGGCGAGATATTAGGCGGTAAAGCGCTTAATGTTGAAATTATAAATGCTTTTTTGCCCAAGCAGGAGCTTGTATATACAAACTGGTATCATTGCGACGGCTTCCTTCATTACTACGGAATTGAAGCGATGAGCGAGGATTTCTGGCAGATAAACAGAAGCTTTATCAAAACCGCCGTTGACCACGGTATGAATATGATTCTTACTCCGCTTTTTACTCCGCCTCTTGATACTGCAGTGGGCGGTGAGCGCAGAACTGTTCAGCTTGTCGGTGTAAAACGCCGCGGAGCAAAGTATTCTTTTGACTTCAAAAACCTTAAAAAATGGATTGATTTGTGCCGCGAATGCTCAGTTGAGTATTTTGAAATGTCGCATCTTTTCACCCAGTGGGGTGCCAAGCACGCCCCCAAGATTGTTGCGGCAGACAGAAAGGGAAGAATAAAAAAGATATTCGGTTGGGAAACAAAAACACACAGCCGTGATTATCTTGATTTCTTAAGACAGTTTGCTGCGGCACTTACCCGTTTTCTTGAAAAAGAAGGAATTGCGGACCGCTGCTATTTCCACGTTTCCGATGAACCCGGTATGGACGATTTGCCCGTTTACCGTAAGAGAGCGGCATTCATAAACGAAATTTTTAACGGTTACCCCATGATTGATGCGCTTTCCGATTTTGAGTTTTTTAAGACGGGCTGCGTAAAGCTTCCTATTCCTGCAGAAAATCATATAGAGAGCTTTTACGGCAAGGTTGACGAATTGTGGACCTATTATTGCTGTGGGCAAGGTAAAGACTATACTTCAAACAGATTCATTGCTATGCCTTCTCAGCGCAACAGGGTTATCGGTTGTCAGCTTTACAAGTACGATGTGAAGGGATTTTTGCAGTGGGGTTATAATTTCTATAACTCACAGTATTCGGCAAAAGAAATTAATCCATATGAGGTTACCGATGCCTGTGGTGCTTTCCCTTCGGGTGATTCGTTCGTTGTTTATCCGTCTGCGGATAAAACTGCATTGCCCTCATTGAGGCTTAAGGTTTTCTATGATGCATTGCAGGATTTGCGCGCGTTAAAGCTTCTTGAAAGCCTTGTTGGCAGAGATAAAACTCTTGCTGTTCTTGAAGACGGACTTGAAAAGCCGCTTGATTTTTCAAATTATCCCAGAAACGACGAGTGGCAGCTTGAGCTGCGTGAAAGAATTAACAGCGAAATTAAAAAACACATATAAAAGAAAGCCTTGGATTCCTTAATCGGAGTCCAAGGCTTTTTGTCATTTACCGTATTTTTCGGAGTAAACGAAGGGGATTCGTTTTCCTTTTACGATGTGGAAGCAGTTCTTGCCCAGAGAAAAAATCGGACGGTCACTTTTGAGAGAGTCGGAATAAACCGAAATAACCTGGGCATCGGGATATATTTCGCGGAAACGGCGTACCTTTTCTTCACCTTTACAGTTAAGGCCTATGACGGCGCTGTTCTTTTTGCTGTGCTTTGTGCAGATGAGGCAGTCAATGCCTATGCGATTTGCGATATCTTCAAGCAGAAAGTCGGGGCTTGCGCTTATCACAACGGTAAAACGTTCGCGGTTTTCTTTTCTCGCCCATTCAAAAATGTCCTTTTCGTGCTTGTCCCAGAATTTTTTTCTTGCTCTGTTGAGGGGGATAAAATGCACAAATGAAAAAAAGATTTTTTTAACTTTCGTAAGGTTATAAATCTTCAAAGCAAGCAACAGACCGCCGATAAACTGATAAGGCCAGAGGAATATTATCCACGGATAGTGTACCATACAGTAAAACCAGAAGAGAGAACCGGTATCAAACGGTACCATGGTTTTGTCAAAATCATAAATATCTACCTGCATATGTACTCCTTAAAATTGAACGGTGATAACATGCTTTCCTGCGCTTGTTTTCACCTTGAGAATACCTGCTTCGGAATTCTCAAAAGCTTCAAAGGTGTATTCTCCGTCTGTGATGATTTCTTTGAAGGGCTTGTGGATGAAGATTTCGGTGGGAGCTTCAGATTCCTTATCCTGATTATAGGTGAGAGTGAAGGAATCCTGTGCTCTGTCGGTGCGGTAGCTTTCAATGATTCCGCTTACCGCAACGGGCGTTGTTCTGAGGAGACTCTGCATAATAACGGAATCAAGCATATCATCGGTGTATGCCCAATACGTCTGACTCCAATTGTAGGAATCAAACTTATCCAGCAGAAAGTTGATGTGTCTGAGCCAGTCGGTGCCTTCATTTCCGCCGCTTCCGCCCCATTCGCCTACGAGTACGGGCACGCCCAGGCGCTTCTGGGTTCTTCTGTGTTCATCGAAGATGGCACCGGTTCTTGAGTTGCTGGCGTATTTGTAATCGGGTGTGTCAACCATAAGGTCGTATCCGTGAGGGGCAAAGCAAAGCTGACCTTCACGCTTGCCGTTTATGGTTACGGCAGGGGTGGAGCAGGGGATGCTGAGGTTGGAATAGTAGCAGTTTTCCATAATGATTATTCCCTTGTCGGTAACCTCGCGGATTCCTGCGGCTGCCTTGTTGAGGAAGGGCGAATAATGCTTGGTATCAAATTCTTTTATAATCTCTGCACCGCCGTTGCATACGATTTGCTGGAAAAACTCAGCGTCGTCAAACTGATCAAGTACCTTGTGGCGGGTTTCTGCCTTTAATGCATCTTTGATTAACTGAATTCTGTTAACCCTTTTGTCAAACATACCCGCTTTTACAACGCTTGCAATAAGGCGTCTGAAAACTTTGCCGCCGGGAGTGCCGGGGAAAGGCTCGTTCATAATATCAAAGCCGAAGAGTGCGGGACTGTCCTTGAAACGCTCGGCAACGTGTTTCCACATATTTATGTAGTATTCCTGGATAGGCTTGCCGCAGCAGATATCGTTTGCCCAGAAGTGGTCAAAGCAGCGGTGGATTGCTTTGCCCCAGAAGTACCCTTCAGCCCACACGAGCTTTGTGGGTTGGAATTTGTAACCGTCGGTAACGCAAGCCCACATAGGTGCGCCGTCAGCAGGGGTGTCAACTGCGCCGCCGTATAAATCCTGATGCATATCAAGGAAGAAATACAATCCGTGTTTTTCACACAGCTTGGTAACTTTTTCAACTTTATCAAGGTATTCTTCATCGTATTTGTTGGGCTCGGGTTCAACACCGTCCCAGGTAAGACCGATTCTTAAAAGATTAAAGCCGCAGTTCTTGAGGCGGATAATGAGCTCTTCGTCAAAGTTGAGCTCATAAACCTTTTTGGTAACTTCTTTGTTGGGATAACCCTTGTCACAGAGATTTACTCCGTTGAAAATACGCTGCCTGCCATAAGAATCAATAAAAATTTCGTCTTTGGTAAAAATTCTTTCCATAGCGGATTCCTTTCACAAAAATATTATTTGTTAAATGATATTAATTTGGCACATTTTCATTGTATCGAGCGCGGCACGGTGTGTTTCGGGTGTAACGCCTGCGCAGCACGAGGAATCAACCGAGATTTCCTTTTCGGGGAAATTTGCCTTGAGAAGCAATGCGTTTGAAACAACGCATATATCCGTGCAAAGGCCGATGAGTTCAACTTCAAAATCCTCACCCTCAGCCATATCGGATATAATTGCCGGCAAATCAACACTGCCGAACGTGATTTTTTCAACTGCAGTATATTTCTTTTTGCTCAGAGCGGCGGCTATTTCACTGTTGAGAGACCAACCGTCGGTGCCTTTGATGCAATGGGCAACAGGAAGTTTTTTGCCTTCTGCGCTTTCGAGATAATTTTCAAAATGAGTATCGTACGTTACAAGGATTTCGGAACTGCTGCTTTTGATTTTGTCGGCGGCTTTTTTTACTATAGCCTGAGCTTCCGTAGTGCCGAGAGCGCCGTCAATAAAATCCTTTTGCATATCAACAACTACAAGGAACTTTTTCATATTATCCCTCCTAAAGAGTCAAGCCTGAATATTATAGTATCATATAAGTTAATTATGTGCAACATAAAAAAACTCCCGAGCGGTAAAACCCGGGAGCTTTGGTATGATTAGTTTTTCTTGGGGATTTCAAAGCCGTGCTTGAGAAGGAGAGCATTGATTCTGTCAACAGGGTCAAGCAGCTTGCTTACGGAAAGGTCGTGGTTGAGGTTGTCCACAATGTAAGCGCAGTATTTGGAAAGGTCAACCTCGCAGTACCATTCTCTTTCAAGAAGCTCAGGCATTCTGTAAATGAGGTTGGTGGTGAATACTTTGTTGAACATTCCGTTTGCATAAGCCTTGTCAAACTCTTCAAATCCGTTGCAGAAGAGACCGAAAGCAGTGCAGATAAAAATTCTGTTTGCCTTGAGTTCCTTAAGCTTGGTGGCAACTTCAATCATAGAGTCGCCAGAAGAGATCATATCGTCAACGATGATAACATCCTTGCCCTCGACGTTGGTGCCGAGGAATTCGTGGGCGATAATGGGGTTTCTGCCCTTGACGATTTTTGAATAGTCACGGCGCTTGTAGAACATACCGAGTTCAACACCGAGAACGGTTGCATAATAGATACAACGGTGCATACCGCCTTCGTCAGGGGAGATTATCATAAGCTTGTCTTTGCTTATTTTAAGATCGTCAACTGTTTTTACAAGAGCTTTGATCATCTGATAAACAGGCTGAACGTTTTCAAAGCCGTGGTGAGGAATTGCGTTCTGAACTCTTGCGTCGTGAGCATCAAAGGTGATGATGTTGTCAACTCCGAGGCCTTCGCAAAGCTCCTTGAGGAAATCAGCAGCGTCAAGTGACTCTCTGCCGGTTCTCTTATGCTGTCTGCCTTCATAAAGCATAGGCATAATTACGGTGATTCTTCTTGCTTTACCTGCGATTGCGCTGATTGCACGCTTGAGGTTTGAGTAGTGGTCATCGGGGCTCATGGGGATATCCTTGTGGCCGTACATTTCGTAAGTTACACCGTGGTTGAAGCAGTCACAAACAATATAGATATCGTAGCCTCTTACGCTCTGTGAAATAACGCACTTTCCTTCGCCTGTACCGAAACGGAAGAATTTAGCATTAATAAGGTAAGAATCCTTGTGATAACCGTGGAAAAGTATATTATCTTTATGCTCGTTTTCTCTTGCTGTTCTCCAATCAACAAGATATTTATCAATTTTTTCTCCGAGTTCTTCGCAACCGGGGAGAACAATAAGACCGAGCTTACCTACAGGCAATGAGTTAAAATCGTTGTTTTCAGGCATAGCAGAAATCCTCCGTTTTTTAAATTTTCGGGCAAGATGCCCGTTACTCAACTCTATTCTACAATATTTTGAGCTTTTTGTGAAGCCTTTTTCTACATTTTGCGCTTAGAAAATGCAGTGCATTTATACACTTTTCTTTGTTGACTTTAGCTAAAAAGAAAATTAATTATTGTTTACATGGATATCGAGCTGGTTGAAGGGGATGGAAATTTTCTCGCTGTCAAAGGCGAGCTTTACCTGCTCCTGCATATAATAGAATGCATCCCAGTAGTCGCTGCTGTCACACCAGGCGAGGCAGACTATGTTAATGGAACTTGCGGCGTGTTCTTTTACTGCGATTATTGGTGCGGGATCCTTGAGGATGAGGTCGCATCTGTCAACAACCTTTGCGATAACCTGCTTTGCTCTGGTGAAATCCTCATTATATGAAATGGAATAAATAAGATCGAGCCTTCTGCGGTTTTCGGCATTGTAGTTGATAAGGTTGCTTGAGGTGATGTGAGAATTGGGGACAATTACCCTCTTATTGTCAACGGTAATAAGCACGGTATACATCATTTTAATTTCAAGAACTTTGCCGTTTACGTTTTCAAGCTCAATATAATCGCCGCTTTTGAAGGGCTTGTTCATAAGGATGGTAATTCCGCTTGCAAACTGGCTTACGCTGTTCTGCAAGCCGAGACCTGCTGTAACACCTGCGGCACCTATTGCTGCAATAAAAGAGTTAATGTTTACTCCGAGTGTGGACATTGCCGAAAGGATAAACGCAAATTTCAGAAGCAGAGTGAGAATTGTTTTTACAAATCCGTGTATGGAGGGATCAACGCCTTTTGCCCTCAGACCTTTTACAACAAGTTTTCCGATAAGGTTGGAAATCCAGAATCCGAACACAACTATTGCGACGGCGGCAAGAATTGTCGGGATTTTTTCAATTACAAGGTCAAGAAGTCCTCTATAATCTTTTTCTTCGAGAAGTGTAAGAACGCTCATTGGATAAAATTTCACGGTAAATCCTCCCTGATTTAAAGTTTTTATGCAGTTTATTGTATACATTTTGATGTGATTGTGCAAGAGAAAAACAAAAAATTTAAAAGCAAATTGCTTGAAAAACAACGCTTCGGACGGTTGTTATGTATTTGATTAAAATATTTAGTGTTGACAAAAGGGCACATTTACAATATAATATTAACGCTGATATAAGGGAAAAAGCCCCTTTTGTCGGTACATACGTTTAAAAGGTGCGCCGATGTGGCGAAATTGGCAGACGCAAGGGACTTAAAATCCCTCGGTGGCAACACCGTGTCGGTTCGAGTCCGACCATCGGCACCAAAGTGCTCCGACTTGCGTATTAGGAGCATTTTTAAAACAGAATGACAAATATGACGAGGTAATCTCCTGCAAGAGAGAGCAATTGTTGACCTCCGAATATTTGTCATTCTTTTTTTGATTATTCTTAGGTTAAAACTCACAAATTTTGTTTGAACTGTTTGTGACTAATCAACAAAGATTTTTCAAATTTCGTTCTTTTTTACAAAAAACGGTTTGGCTCAATAGTGAATTTGCACAAAAAGATTTTTGGGAGTAAATAAAAAATGTAGTCCTTCTACAAGTTGGAAAATTCTAATTATTGTGCATATTGCACAATTGAAGATGCACTTTGTTGTGCAATATGACTTGACAAATTTGTAAAAGATGCTATAATTTAGCCATAGTAAAATTTGAATGAAAGAAGGAAAAAGAATTATGATCACAACTAACGAAATGTACAACCAGATCGAAAAGAAACTCATCAAGCAGATTTCAGATTCCAAGAAGTTTTCATGGAGCACCATCAAGGCTGCAATTACTCTCGAAGGTCTCCTTTCCCTCGGCAACCAGAATACAATTTATTGATTATTACGGATAACCGATGAAAAAACAAAGCGAACAGCCGCAGAAATGCGGCTGTTCGCTTTTTATGCAATGTAAAGAAAACCAACTCTTTTGCATATTATGTACTAAAAATTTCAGGAGGGCGGCTATGAATTGTTGTGTGACGGAGTTAAGATGTAAAGAAGTTATCAACAGGGAAACAGGTAACAGAATAGGACCGGTGTGTGATATAGAGGTTGATGCCTCCTGCGGCAGAGTATCCGCGCTTATCGTTTACGGTAGACCTAAGTTTTTCGGGCTTTTCGGAAGAAGAGAGGATATACGCATCTGCTGGGAGGACGTGGAAGTGATAGGTGATGAAACCGTGCTTGTAAGGCACAGTGAGTGCTGTACCCCTGCGCCAAGAAGGCGTGGAAGAGGGATGTAAACGTCGCATTATGCTGAAAATGAATGAATTTACTTGACAGAAAGCTTATAAATGCTTTATTATTAATAAGTTAATAAATCCGTAACTCAACGGTTGTAAATATGGAGGAAATTATGAAAAAACTGCTTTTGGGAAATGAAGCGGTTGCAAGAGGTCTTTATGAGGCCGGTTGCAGGGTTGTTTCAAGCTACCCCGGCACTCCCAGCACGGAAGTTACCGAATATGCCGCTAAGTATGATGAAATTTACAGCGAGTGGGCTCCCAATGAAAAGGTTGCAATGGAAGTTGCATACGGTGCAAGCGTAGCAGGTGCAAGAGCTTTCTGTGCAATGAAGCACGTTGGTCTTAATGTTGCGGCGGACCCTCTCTTTACCGCTTCATATACAGGTGTAAACGCAGGTCTTGTAATCCTTGTTGCAGACGATCCCGGTATGCATTCGTCACAGAATGAACAGGATTCAAGGCATTATGCAATGGCATCCAAGATTATGATGCTTGAGCCTGCTGATTCAGAGGAATGCCTTAAATATACAAAGCTTGCATTTGAGCTTTCTGAAAGATTTGATACTCCTGTTATTATCAGAGAGACCACAAGAGTTGCTCATTCAAGAAGCGTTGCTCCCCTTGCAGACAGAGTCGATAACGGACTTAAGGAGTATACAAAGAATCCTCAGAAGTACGTTATGGCTCCCGCAAACGCAAAGGGCAAGCACGTTGTTGTTGAAAACAGAATAGTTGAGCAGACCGCTTTTGCCGAGAAGGAAGCTGTTGAAATCGGACTTAACAGCGTTGAATACAACAGCAAGAAAATCGGCGTTATTTCCGCCGGTATCTGCTATGATTACGCCAAGGAAGCACTTGGTGACAAGGCTTCTTATCTTAAGCTCGGCTGCGTGTATCCTCTCCCCGTTGAGCTTATCAGGAGCTTTGCGCAAGAGTGTGAAACAGTATACGTTCTCGAAGAGCTTGACGATTTTATTGAAACTCATTGCCTCAAGAACGGTATTCAGGTTAAGGGCAAGGCTGAGTTCAGCCTCCTCGGTGAATATTCACAGAGCCTTATCGCAAAGGTTATTCTCGGCGAAGAGAAGCCCTGCATCAAGGCTGACGTTGATGTTCCCGCAAGACCTCCCGTGCTTTGCGCAGGCTGCCCTCACAGAGGACTTTTCTATGCGCTTAAAACAAGCGGTGTATCTACCGTAACAGGCGATATCGGCTGCTACACTCTTGGCGGCTCAAAGCCTCTCGGAATGATTGATACGGTACTTTGCATGGGCGCTTCAATCTCTTCTCTTCACGGCAGGAATAAGGCAAATCCCGATGCCGCAAACAAGAGCGTTGCAGTTATCGGTGATTCTACCTTTATTCATTCGGGCATTACAGGTCTTGTAAATATTGCTTACAACCAGAGTAACTCCGTAAGCATTATTCTTGATAACAGCATCACCGGTATGACCGGCCATCAGCACAATCCCACAACCGGCTACACAATCAAGGGTGATCCCACTGCTGCAGTAAGCCTTGAAAAGCTTTGCGAAGCAGTAGGTATTAACAACGTTTTTGTTTGTGACCCTTACGATATTGAGCAGACCCGTCAGGCAGTAAAGAGCGCGCTTGATTGTAACGGTCCTGCTGTCGTTATTTCGCGCCGTCCCTGCGCTTTGCTTAAAACAGTTAAACATAATCCTCCTCTCAGAGTTGATGCGGATAAGTGCCGTTCCTGCAAGATGTGTATGAGAATCGGCTGCCCCGCTATCAGTATGAAGGACGGCAAGGCCTGCATTGATGCAACTCAGTGCGTCGGCTGTAACGTATGCAGTCAGCTTTGCAAGTTTGATGCCATAGTTTAAGAAAGGGGAGAGAAAGATGAATAAATCCGTTATGATAGTCGGCGTCGGCGGTCAGGGTACATTACTTGCCAGCCGAATTCTCGGCAGCGCACTTCTCAGCAGCGGCTTCAACGTTAAGCTTTCTGAGGTTCACGGTATGAGCCAGCGCGGCGGCTCCGTTGTTACGTATGTAAAATACGGCGAAAATATAGCCTCTCCCGTAATTGAAAAGGGAGAAGCTGATATCATTCTTGCTTTTGAACAGCTTGAGGCTGCAAGATGGCTTGAATATATGAGACCCGACGGCAAGGTGGTTGTAAACACCCAGAAGATTGACCCTATGTCAGTTGTTATAGGGGACAGTGTTTATCCTGAGGGTGTTATAGATTCCGTAAGAGCAGCAGGTGCTGACGTGCTTGAGATAGATGCGCTTCCTCTTGCTCAGCAGGCAGGCTCGGCAAAGGCTGTAAACGTTGTTCTTATAGGCGCAATGGCAAAATTCACAGATATTCCCAAGGAAGTATGGCTTGAGGCAGTAAAGGAGTGCGTTCCTGCAAAGTTTATGGAACTCAACCTTAATGCGTTTGAACTCGGCTATTCCTACGGCGGCTGATAAAATGACTGCGGCACTGCTCTTGGTGAGGGTGCCGCATTATGTTTTGTAAAAGGAGCAGGACTTATGGATTTTGCAACGGGTATAATTTTTGTTCTTGTTACAACTTTTGCTCTCAGCTACGGCTGGGGTATGAGAGGATTGCTGGTAGGCGGAGAAAAGGGCGCAATGGTGCCCGGTGCTATGCTCGGAATTATGCTTGCTTGGTTCAGCGGCTCTGAGGTTGTAAGGGAGAATTATTGGTTCCTTGCTTCGGCAGGGCTTATGGCTATGACCTTCGGCGGCACTGAAACTTACGGTGAGACCATAGGAATGGTTCTCAAGCGAGACGGTGAAACTTATAATCCTGCAAAGGGATACGGCGGTCTTGCGCTTAAAGGTGCACTCTGGTTTTCTGTTGCGGCAGGCTTTATCGGTATGACCTTTGGCGCGATGACGGGCGAAATCTATAAATGGTATGATATAGTTGCGCTTTTTGTTGCTATGCCTTTATTGCAGGAGATCGGTTACCGTATTTTCAATACTCCTTATGATAAGCAGACGAAGAAATTTCCTAAAATTTTCTTTTCGCTCACAAGGCGCGAGGAGTGGGGCAGAAACGTATTTGTTCTGCTCGAAATTGCCGTGCTTGCCGCCGTGCGCAGGGATTGGCTTACCCTGATTATGGCTGCGGCAGGAGCAATAAGCGGCGCGGTTGGCTGGCTTGTTGCAATGAGATTTTATGTTTTGAGCGCATATCCGATGAAAAATTCAAAATGGTTTTTCGGAATACTTTCAAAGAAAAAGCTCGTTGAGGGCTGGAAAACTATGGAGTTCACTCTCGGCGCATTCGGCGG
>JAZNUP010000066.1:0-11834 GCA_045592385.1 Acutalibacteraceae bacterium | reverse complement strand
GGTCAGAAGATTTTGCGTGGATATTTTTTTATTGGACATTACAGTATAACACTTCCTTGGGGGTAACTTTAAATCACGATTCCCTTACCCACATAAACGGGATAGCTTGAATCGCCGCAGAGCTTCTTGCCGGGCTTAACGATAACCTTCTTATCAAGGATAACGCTTTCAACCGATGCATTTTCGCCCACAAATGAATCCTGCATAATAATTGCGTTCTTAACCTTTGCACCCTTGGCAACGGTAACGCCGCTCATAATTACACTGTCCCTGATAACAGCGCCTCTTTCAACCTTTACGCCGCTGAAAAGGATTGAGTTTTCAACGTCGCCGTCGATAACGCAGCCCTCGGTAACCAGCGAATTCTCCACTTTACCCGTGGAAGAAACGAAGTGGGGAGGCAGAGGATCGTTGCGGGAGAAAATTCTCCATGAGGGGTCCTTGATTCTGAAGTTGGGATTCTTGCCGAGCAAATCCATATTTGCTTCCCAGAGGGAGGAAACTGTTCCTACGTCCTTCCAGTAGCCCTCAAAGGGATATGCATACATACTGCAACCGTCGTTGAGCATAGCAGGGATAACGTTCTTGCCGAAGTCGTTCTGCGAATCGGGATTGTTTTCATCGAGGATGAGGTACTTTTCAAGCACTGCGCGGCTGAAAACGTAAATACCCATTGAAGCGTTTGTTGATTTGGGATGAGCGGGCTTCTCCTCAAACTCGATAATCTTCATATTTTCATCGGTGTTGAGGATACCGAAGCGGCTTGCCTCCTCAAGAGGAACGTTGAGAACTGCGATTGTGCAGTCTGCTCCGTTTGCCTCGTGAGCTTCAATCATCTTGGAGTAATCCATTTTATAGATATGGTCGCCCGAAAGGATAAGAACATAGTCGGGGTCATAGCGGTTGATGAAGTTGAGATTCTGATAAATTGCGTTGGCGGTACCCTTGTACCAGACAGCACCCTGCTTGCCCTGATAAGGGGGCAGCACCATAACGCCGCTCTGCATTTTATCAAGGTCCCACGGCTGACCGTTGCCGATATACTCGTTAAGAGCAAGCGGCTGATACTGGGTGAGAACGCCTACGGTGTAAATCTTGGAGTTTACGCAGTTTGAGAGAGGAAAATCTATAATGCGGTATTTTCCTCCGAAAGGAACCGCAGGCTTTGCGGTTTTCTCCGTCAATGCATAGAGTCGGCTGCCCTGGCCTCCCGCAAGAAGCATTGCAACGCATTTTTGCTTTTTGTACATTGTCATACACCTCGATATTATTTTAAATTCTTTTTGCTTTTCTTTATTCTCTTAAAAATCACACCGCCAAGAGCAGGCACGGTGATTTCAACAGCGTAGTTTTTCTCCTTTTTGTCGCCCACGCAAAAGGCTTTTACAGGCTCGGTATTGAGTTGGGAGTATCCGCCGAATTCGGGGCTGTCGGTGGAGAAGATTTCCTCGTATTCGCCGCTTTTGGGAACTTTTATGCGGTACCCTCTGCGCGTTACGGGGACAAAGTTTATAACTGCAATCAGCTCGTTGCCGGACGTATCAATTCTTCTGTAGGAAATGATACTGTTATCACAGTCGTTGGGTTCAATCCACTGGAAACCGTCCCACGAAGTGTCGATTTCCCACAGCTCGGGCGACGCCAGATAAAGGTGATTGAGCGCCGCGGTGAATTTCTGCATCTCAGCGTGCTTGGGATAATCGAGCATAAACCACTCAAGCTGATTCTCATAATCCCACTCACGGAACGGACCGTATTCGCAGCCCATAAAGGTGAGCTTTTTGCCGGGCAGAGTCATCATATAGAGCAGGAAAGCACGCATTGTTGCGAATTTATCCTCATATCCGCCGAACATTTTATCAAGCAGGGATTTTTTACCGTGAACAACCTCGTCGTGCGAAACGGGGAGCACATAATTCTCCTTGAAAGCGTACATCAGCGGGAAGGTCAGCTTGGAGTGATGATATTTGCGCATAAGCGGGTCAAGCGCAACGTACTCAAACATATCGTTTGCCCAGCCCATATTCCACTTGAAGTTGAAGCCGAGTCCGCCCTCGTATACGGGCTTGGTAATCATCGGCCAGGAGGTTGATTCCTCCGCAATCATAAGCGCGTCGGGTACGGCAGCGAAAACCTGAGTGTTAAGCTTCTGAAAGAATGCGATTGCCTCTTTGTTACGGTTAGTTCCGTCCTCGTTGGGCACCCATTCGCCGGGCAGACGGTCAAAATCAAGGTAGAGCATAGATGCCACCGCATCTATGCGCAAACCGTCCGCGTGGTATTCCCTGAGCCAGTAAAGAGCGTTTGAAATAAGGAAGGATTGCACCTCGGGTCTGCCGATATCAAAGCATCTTGTGCCCCAGCCCTTGTGCTCCATACGGTCCGCACCCTGATATTCGTAAAGCGGCTGACCGTCGAATTCATAAAGTCCGTGTCTGTCCTTCGGAAAGTGGGCAGGCACCCAATCAAGGATTACGCCCACTCCGTTTTCGTGGAGCTTGTTTATAAAATACTTGAAATCATCGGGAGTGCCGAAGCGTGAGGTGGGTGCATAATAGGAGCACACCTGATAACCCCACGAGCCGTCAAACGGATGCTCTGCTACGGGGAGCAGCTCAACGTGAGTGTAGCCCATTTTTTTGACGTAGGGCACAAGCTCATCGGCAATCTCACGGTAATTGAGGTAATGCTTACCGTCCGCATTGCACGCACCGTCACGTGTGCGCCACGAGGCAAGGTGCATTTCATATATATTCATCGGCGCACGGAAAAAGTATTTGTTCTTTTTACTGTTTGCTCTGTAAGGCGGATTGAGCACGCCTTTTCTGTAAGCGAGCCACTCAGAATCGTTCCACTCGAAGGAATCCTCGCATCTTATGATTGATGCCGTGTTTTCAAGAGTCTGCGAATAAAACGCATAAGGGTCGCTTTTGAGCCAGGTCTGACCGTCTTTACCCGTCACCTCAAACTTGTAGTAATTCCCTTCAATTGAATACGGTACTCTAAGCACGTACTCCCAGATGCCTGCCTCGGTAATTCTTGTTGCAGGCTCGGCGCACCAGGAGTTGAAATCGCCCGTTACGGCAACCCTTACCGCGTTGGGTGCCCACACCCTGAAGGTGTAAACGTTGCCGTCTTCGCACTCTGTTTTGTGCACACCCATATATTCGTATGAAAAGAAGTTTGTTCCTTGGTGAAAGTAATACGGCGCAAGGTCATTTTCCGGAATGTTTTTTACGCTCATATACACATTTCCTCCGTCGGGATTTGAATCTTCACATAATAATCCCATATTACTAATCATTATATAACAACCGAACGGCTGTTTCAAGTGATTTTTTGGGCAAAAATAAGATTTTTTGTTAACAATAAGGTAAGTTTTTGTTGAAAACACAGATAAATTGCATAAATATGAAAAACCTCTGAATTGCGGCAAACACCGTAAATCAGAGGTTAATTCTATATCACATATATTTTACCGTCGTATGCAACGTCAATGCCGTGCTTTTTCATAGCTTTGCAAAGCTCACCGTGCTCTGTGTGCAGAGTTCGAGCCATATGGCTTATGCAGAACTGTTTTACACTGTCTGCAAGGGAGGCTTTCATCTGGATTACCATTTCAAGGTTATTGTGCTCGAAAACTCTGTAATCCCCCTCCTGAAATCCTACCGTTGCATCAAGCACGGCAAGGTCAACCTTATCCTGCTTTATGGCTTGAATTTCTTCATACATCAGCCATGCGCCGTCAAGCCCGTAGAAAATGCGTTTTTCTCCGTCGGAGATTATGTAATGCACGGTTTCCACGCTGTGGTTTGCGGGCAGGGCGGTGATTGTATATTTTTCCGCCTGCCTTTCTTCGCCTGCGCGCATATTGAGAAACACCGCGGATTTCTTCTGCAAAGCTTCAACGGTCTCGGGGCAGAAATGATCGCTGTGCCTGTGGGTGGCAAGAACGTATCTGATTTTTGATGAGTCTGCGCCGAATTCCTTCATAGCCTCAAGCGCACAGGGACCGGGGTCAATGAGAATTCTGCCGTCAATAAGCACGCTTGATTTGCGCCTGAAGCCGCCCTTGAGAGAGCCTCTTTCGTCGGGCCAGTCCGCCGCGCCCGTACCTAAAAACAAGATTTTCATAATTCTGCACCTTACGCCTTATCGTAGCAGGCCTGAATCCAATCACAAGCCTGCTCTGCACCCTCTTCTGAGGCAGGAAACTGCTCTTTTGTTATTATCGCAGGGTCGGTTTTTTCATAGCAGTTGCAGCCGAAATAGCACGCGGCATTTATTGCAGTGACCGCCTTGGCTTCTTTATCAATTTCAAGCCAGACGCGGTATCTGAAAATGTTGGCGAAAATGCCCTTGGTGCCGTCCTTGGCAGGCAGAGAGCCCGTGTATTCGTTTTCGGGTCCGTCGTGGGGTACTGCGCCGAGGAGATACTGATAATCTATTCTTGCAATATTCATAAAAACATCCTTTCTAATTACGGGTGAGGTCCTTAATCCAGTTGAAACGGTTGATTTTAACCGCCGCAACAAAGCATTTGAGAATCTGGTCGCACTTAAGGCAGGCAAAAACTACCCACGCAGGAGCGCCAAGATATGATGCGAGTATTGCTGAAGGCAAAACTACGAGGAGCACGAAAATCGTATCGTTTTTGAAAACAAAGCTGACGTCTCCGCCGCTCTTTACAAGACCCATAAGGCAGGCTGCCTGGTAGCAGGTGCCGACCATAGTTACGCTCAGCACGGAGATGAACTGCCTTGCCGTTTGTGCCGCTTCAGGGCTTATGCCGCCGTAAAGGGAGATGAACGGAGCTTTGAGCAGGGCAATCATGGCACCCGTGGCTATACCTACGCCGAGGAAGATTATCTGCACAGTGCGTGCGTATTCTTTCATAAGCTCGGTTTTTCCTTCGCCTATTGTTTTGCCCGTTATAATTCCTACTGCCGCGGACATACCGTTCATTGTAACGTAAGCGAGGGTGTTCATCGTGTTGGCAATGCTTGTGGCGGTGATGACGGATTGGTCAAAGTGGCCGAGGATTATGCTGTTGCCCATAAGGTTGATGCCCCATATAAGCTGACCGCCTACAAGCGGCAGACCGTAGCGGATGAAATCGCGGGTGAGTGCGTTATCGCGCGCAAACAGATTTTTGGGCTTGAAGTGCAGCTTTTTATCGGCGGCGAAAACATAAACGGTGATTATGACCGCTTCAACAATTCTTGAAATAAGAGTTGCAAGTGCCGCGCCCCTTACTCCGAGTGCGGGGAAGCCGAGGCGTCCGCCTATAAGCGTATAGTTAAGGAAAATATCCGTTACAAGCGAAGCGAGGGAAACGTACATTCCGAGCCTTGCGGTCTCCACGCTTCTCATTGTGGAAATGAGAGATTGGGTAATGCAGAAAAACGGATAGGAGAAGCACACGATTCTCAGGAAATCCTTACCCTGCGCTATAACCTCCGCATCGTCAGTAAAAATTGAAAGGATTGCTTCGGGCGCGGTTGCGCACACAGTGGTAAGAACGGTGCCGAAAAACAGGGAAAAGCGAAGCCCCGTTGCGGCGATTTTTTTGATGCTTTCCGTATCGCCCTTGCCCCAGTACTGAGCGGCGAGGATTAATATTGTGCTGTCAATTCCTGCGGTGAATACCTGCAGAAGAGTCTGAATCTGACCGCCCATATAAACTCCCGAAACGGCGGCATCGCCGAGGGCGCTTACCATATTGTTATCCGCAAAGGTTACAAGGAAGGTGATAAGATTCTGAAGCGCTACGGGGATTGCAAGCAGAAACAGACGTTTGTAAAACGTTTTATCTTTAGTCAGAACTTTCATTTTAAACCTCCTGATTATTGAAATTGAGCACGCAATTCAACAACCTTGCCAAGTACAGTTACCGGGAGTGTACGTGTTTCCTCGGCGGTAAAAACAAGCGGCTCATATGCAGGGTTAAGAGGCACAAGCAGAAGGCTTGAGCCTTTTTTAATTACCTTCTTAACCGTTGCCTCACGGCCGCCTATGAGTACCACGGCAACCGTGCCGCTGTCCACATCGCTCTGGCGGCGCACAATTACCGTGTCCGATTCACAAAAACGCGGCTCCATACTGTCACCCTTTATTCTCAGAGCAAAGTGCTCGCCGTTTGCGGCGGTGTCGGCGCTGATTTCAACGTAATCGAGCACTTCCTCCACGGCATCGGCATCAAAGCCTGCCTTTACGTAACCGAGCAGGGGTATGAGATATTTTTCTCCCGTCTGTCTGCCGATAAGGTAATCCACCGACACTCCGAAGATTTCAGAAAGGAGAATCAGCGTGGAGCGGTCAGGCTCAGTGCGCCCTTTTTCCCACTGGCTTACAGCCGTCTGGTGAACGTTGCAAAGGTCTGCAAGCTCCTGTTGTGAAAGCCCTTTGTGCAGCCTGAGCTCTTTTACGGTATTCATAAATTCACTTCCGTTATATTGATAATCACATTATGAGACATTCTATTGCAAAAGTCAAGAAAAACACAAAAACATCATTTTTTCTCTTGACAAACATTTGTTCGGGTGCTATGGTTATTAGTGTCACTATTGAAAAACGAACAGAGAGGAGTGTTTGAAATCCATTGAAAGACGAGAGATTTTCCTTTACTTATCCCACCGAGCAAGAGATGAAAGCGGCAAATGCCGCCTGCTGCGGAAGGAACTGCAAAATGTGCGAGAGTCCGGCGGAATATGCCTGGCGCAAGAGAGATGTTGATATGTGCGAGCTGCTGCGAATAGCAATGGCAGAGCAGCTCAGCGATACTGAAAGAAAGACCCTGGAGCTGCATTGGTTTGACGGAATAAGCATTGCGGAAATTGCAAGGCGGATTGATATAAATTCCTCTGCTGTAAGCCGCACGCTGGACAGAGCCGAACGCAAGCTTCACTCAGCGCTTAGGCTTGCCGTGCTTTATCAGCACAATCTTCAAGAACAGCCGGAGCTGGTGCCTGCCGCGGTTGAAAGGGCGGCGGCGATTGAGGCATCAAGGCGCGCAAGACCGCGCAACTTCTGTGAGGAAATCCGCAAGCTCAGAACGGTGCGCAATCTCACCCGTTCGCGTGCGGAAAAGTTTATAGGGCTCGGCAAGGGCAGACTTGCACAGCTTGAAACCGGCACGTCACAGCCGAAAATTGATGAAATATTAATGCTTGCCGCATTTTTCGGAGTAACAACCGATGAATTGCTTAAGGGGGAGAATGAATGACCGCTGTTAAAACTCTTGCACAGCTCGGCGAGGAGTATGAGTATCAGGCTCAGCTTCTTTCTGAGCAGATAAAAAGAAAAAATAAAAAGCTTGCCTCGCTTGCTGACCCGAGATGCAGTAAGCAGGCATACATAATCAAAAGCGACCTGAGCATTCTTTACCGTCAGAGACGTGAAGCGCTTGAAACGGCGAGGAAGCTCAAAAATTATTATGACACCGAATTAACGGGAATATGTGAAAAGGAGGCGATTGCGGCTTGACGCAACGACAAATCACGGCAACCATGGGCAACTATGACATTATTACGTTGAATGCAGATAAGGGTTATATGGGTGAAAACAACGCGCAGATGCTCGTAATTGAGCTCAACAATGAGTTTTCCGAGCCATATTATGATTTCCATACTCTGCTTTTTGATACGGGCATACGTTCAGGCAAGTTTTCTTCAAACATAATCAGGGATGAAAACAGCTACCCTGCTTACCGTCAGGGCAGAAGAATTTATTGCCCTCTCTCTCAGGAGCTCACGAAAACGGGCAGACTCTTCATTCAGGTAAGGGCGCACATTGATTCGGAAAGCGAAAGCATCTGCGAAAGAAGGTCATCAGTTGCCGAAATTGAATTTCTCCCCTCTATTATGGGTACGGAAAACACGGTGGGCAACAGCGCAAGCTTTGAGGCACAGGTGCGCAATGCAGTAAAGGTTGTTGAGGAAAACAAGGATATATGGAACGAGGGGCTCAGGATATATCAGTATTCCGAAATCCCTCAGGCAGATGCAGGGCTTGTAAATACTGTTGTTCAGTTTACGGGCGAAAGCGGAGAATTTGTGAACGGTTACTTTTACCGCTGCATAGAAAGTAGTGAGGGAGTTTATGAATGGCAGAGGATAAACACTCAGCCCGATTATGAACTCCCCACGGCAAGCAAAACCGTAAAGGGCGGCGTAAAGCCCGGTTTTTTTATGACGATGAACGGCGAAGAAATCGACTTTGCCGAAGAAAAAATCCGTATACTTGCCAGATACTGCGCTTGTGAAATGATCAAAAAGAGCGCGGCCTACAAAGTGCTTATGTGTCCTCCGTTGGAAGCAACTTATAAAAGTGAAGACGACGAAGGCGAGCTTACCTTCAGACTGGGTGAACTGGTAGACCCAAAGCAAAGGGTATTCTTCATTCCGCTCGGTTCTATGAATGATTTTCAGTATCTGGATTTTGAAACAGGCGAGCCTCACAATATGGGCACGGTAACAAGCAATAACATTTACGAGTTCAGATGTGACTCTGAAGGTAGAATTACCTATTATGTCAAGTCGGCATACGACCTGGGATTTTATCTGAACAACCACAGGCACACCTACGACCAGATTGAAAATCTCAACAACCACAGGCACGAGTATCATCAGATAAACGGTTTGCCTAATTTTATGTTTTACTATATGGACGGCTCTTTGCTCGGTAACGGCAAGGAGGTCACTTTTGCAAACAGCGATATACACAAGTCAAGTATGATTTACTGCGTGCCTCATCCCAACAGTGCCGCCGAATGTGCGCGCACCGGAGCAAGGCTCAGCAGGCAGGAGGAAGGATTAATCGGCTTTACTGCGGATATTCAGCCTGAAGGGGAAGTCAGATTCAACGTTATTATTTACAATTTATAATGATGAAAGGAGAATGGTGAATTGAAGTTTTGTGTTCTTGTCGGCCACGGTAAATCAAAGGCCGGCGGATATGACCCCGGCGCTGTTTCGGGGAAATATCAGGAATTCAGGATAGCAAAGGAAATTGCAAAATATACCGATGAATACCTTCGCTTGCTCGGCAACGAAAGCGTGCTTATCAACTACGACGGCTCACTTTATCTCACCGAGCGTATTGCAAAGGTGAACGCTTCGGATTTCGATTTTGCCGTTGAAATTCATCTTAACGCAGGCGGCGGCACAGGTACGGAGGTTTATTACTCTGCCGGTAACGCAGAAGCTAAGGGCGCGGCCGCGGCGGTGAGTGCGGGGGTTGCGGGCGCGCTTTCCGTAAGAAACAGAGGTGCTAAAACAAGGATCAATTCCGCGGGGTCGGATTATTTCGGTGTTATCCGTTCAACAAAAATCCCGACTCTTCTCATTGAAACGGTATTTATTGATACGGACGACGTAAAGAAGGTGGAGAGCGAAAGCGGTCAGCGCAGATGCGGCAAAGCCATCGCCGAAGCTCTCAGCAGATATTTCGACGTACCCGTACAGAAGGATTCAGCATACACGGTGAAGATTGTGACGGACGTGCTCAACGTGCGCTCGGGTCCGGGTACTCAGTATAAAATCAATACCACAGTAAAAAGAGGTGAAGTTTTTACGGTGGTTGAAAACAGCGGCTCGTGGGGCAGGCTCAAAAGCGGAGCAGGCTGGATAAGCCTTAACCCCCGATATGCGGAAAGGGCGGCGTGATGTTAGAAAATCCGGATGTATTATTCTCTTTCCTCGGCTCGGCGGTGGGCTGCGTTGCAGGCATTATGACATCGCAAAGGCTTACAAGCTACCGCCTTGAGCAGCTTGAAAAACGGGTCAACAAACACAATAATCTTGTGGAGCGTATGGCGGCGGCAGAGCACGATATAAAATCCGCCCACAAGCGTATTGACACGATTATAAACGAATAGGAGATTGAGATGGAAAAAATCAAGGAAATTATAATTAATATACCAAAGGTATCCGTCGGCAGCTACGTGAGGCTTGCACTGCTTCTGATTTCAGTAGTGAATCTTGCGCTCAGATGCTTAGGAGCGGATACTCTTCCTATGAATAATGAAGCGGTTGAGGATTTTGTGAGCGTTGCATTTACAGTGGCGAGCACACTGGCGGCTTACTGGAAAAACAATTCCTTCACAAGTGCCGCCCTTGCCGCAGATGAAACCTTAAAGAAACTTTCACAAAAAAATTCAAAGAATTAAGGTGAATGTATTTGAACTGAATATGCCGCAAAGGTCGTATTTCCGACCCCCGAAGCGTTTTTTCTTCGCCATAGGTCAGTATGGCATCATAAAAGAAACGCTCCGCCCAATCAAAACCATATGAGGTTCGAATTTAACGGTACAGTGCGAGTGCTGTTAAGAAATAAAAACAACCGTCCGTTTCTCTTGCGGAAACGGGCGGTTGTGCTTTTGCGTGTTATTAAAGCTTTGCGGCAATTTCAGCCATAGCCTTTTTGCCTTCTTCACTGATGGGAAGGAAGGGCTTGCGGCAGGGACCCATATC
This sequence comes from Acutalibacteraceae bacterium, assembly GCA_045592385.1. Classification (GTDB taxonomy): domain Bacteria; phylum Bacillota; class Clostridia; order Oscillospirales; family Acutalibacteraceae; genus CAG-177. Next base: position 1,362 of record JAZNUP010000066.1, on the reverse strand, counting down.
AATGCCGAGGTTTGTAAGGATTTCCTTTTCGCACTGGAAAACACCGTATTTAATCATCTCGGTGATAATTTCACAGGCTTCGCTCTGGAGCTTCTGTGCGCCCTGAAGGTCACCTTCAAGGAAGAGCTTGCGAATCTGAACGAATTTATCGCCCATAAAGTTATAAGTGCTGCCGATTGCACCGTCTGCACCCATTGCAAGGCCTGCAAGGCATACCTCGTCATAGCCGTTGAAAACGGTGATGTTTTCAATTCTCTGCTTGAACTGCTTGAGAGCATAGAAATCGTTTGAGGTGTGCTTGATTCCTGCAAAGCGGCTGTCAGAATTGAACATATCAGCTGCAATATCCGCAGTGAAAGCAAAGCCGTTGCCTGCGGGGAAATTGTAGATAAACATAGGCATATCGGCGGCATCTACGATATCAAGATAATACTGCTTGATAGCCGCATAGGGGAAGCTGTAATAGAAAGGCGCAACGGCAGAGATTGCATCGTAGCCGAGTGCTTTTGCTTCCTTTGCCATATCAATTGCGGCATCGGTGGAAATAGCGCCTACGTGAGCAATAAGGGGGACTGCATCGCCTGCAGCTTCCTTAACGGTGCGGAAAACGAGCTTTCTTTCTTCGTTGCTCATTACCATGCTTTCGCCGGTGCTTCCGCCTACATAGAAGCCGTTGATGCCCTTGCTGAGGTTGAATTCAACAAGCTTTTTGAGGGCGTCGCAGTTGATTGAATAATCCTTGTTAAAGGGAGTAAGAAGGGCTGTGAAAATTCCGTTCATTTTTTAACATCTCCTGACTAATTATTCATAAAGGGGGTATTTCTTGCAGATTGCATCAACGCCTGCCTTGATATCTTCCTTGCTGTTTTCAAAATCGGTAACGCAAAGCTTGATATATTCGGCAATTTTTTCCATATCCTCAACACCGAGACCTCTTGAGGTTGCAGCGGCAGTGCCGAGTCTTACACCGCTTGTAACAAAGGGCTTTTCGGGGTCGTTGGGAACTGCGTTTTTATTTGCGGTGATGTAAACTTCATCAAGTCTGTGCTCAAGCTCCTTGCCTGTAACGCCTGTGCCGCGAAGGTCAACGAGCATAAGATGATTGTCCGTACCGCCGGAAACAAGGTTTATGCCTCTTTCGGTAAGAGCATTTGCAAGAGCGGCACTGTTGGCAACAATATTTTTCTGATACTCAACAAATTCGGGTTTGAGTGCCTCACCGAAGCATACTGCCTTTGCCGCGATAACGTGCATAAGAGGACCGCCCTGATTGCCGGGGAAGATAGCCTTGTTGATTGCCTTTGCGATTTCTTCATCGTTGCAAAGGATGAGACCGCCTCTGGGACCTCTGAGTGTTTTGTG
>JAZNUP010000065.1:0-13721 GCA_045592385.1 Acutalibacteraceae bacterium | reverse complement strand
CTCCAAGATAAGATATCCCATGGCGTAAGCCAGTAAGACCCCTCATGGACTATGAGGTTGATAGGTTGCATGTGTAAGCGTGGTGACACGTTCAGCTTGGCAATACTAATAGGTCGAGGGCTTGACCATATTAATCTAGTTTCTTCCTTTTCAACTTACTTCTATCCGATCTTTGTTCAGTTTTCAGGGTGTATTTGAAAGATATGCACCTTTAGCTCAGTTGGTAGAGCACCTGACTCTTAATCAGGGTGTCCAGGGTTCGAGTCCCTGAAGGTGTACCAAATGGCCCGTTGGTCAAGTGGCCTAAGACTCCGGCCTCTCACGCCGGCAACAGCGGTTCGAATCCGCTACGGGTCACCAAAGAAGGATATCACGCACGGATAATGCGAGATAGATATAGTCGGTGTTAATGACGTTGAGGGTCCACCCGTTCCCATCCCGAACACGGTAGTTAAGCTCAACAGTGCCGAAAATACTTGGCTGGAAGCGGCCCGGGAAGATAGGACGATGCCGACACAAACACCGCTTGATTAACTCAAGCGGTAAAAATATTCCTCCTTAGCTCAGTCGGTAGAGCACTCGGCTGTTAACCGAGTTGTCGTTGGTTCGAGTCCAACAGGGGGAGCCAAAAATGAAAGCCATCCAATCGGATGGCTTTTATTTTTTTGCCATTCCCCTTTTTAGAACTAACTGAGCTAGAACCTTTGACTTTTAAATTTAATCACGTTTTTATGACCGATATTCTATTTATTTAGATTGTCGGTTGTTTTATTTTTCCTTTATTATTTCGATTTGCAGATATGAAAATTACCGAATTATTGAATTCTCAAAAATCTTATGATAAGATTTAAAATAGAAAGAGGGGTGATTTGATGCAGTCTGTTGCCTCGAAAATTTTTATGGCAACTTTGCGTGTTGTTTTTCATTCTATTTTATCTGACAGTTCAAAATTATCTGATAATGCCGCAAAACTGACAAAAAATAAAAAGTCAAGATATTCGCCTTCAAAGAACTTTATATACACAAAGCATTCTGTTAATGAAGTTAAGTACGAGAAGATTGTGAATAAAAACCGTAAAACGGATAAAGTTATTCTGATGATTCACGGTGGCGGATTTAAAATTGAACTAAATGATTTTTACCGCAAACTTGCCGAGAAATACAGCAAAATGTTCTGTGGTGCAACAGTAATAAATGCAGACTACGGAAGATTCCCTGAACATCAGCTCCCGTCACAGATGCACGACGTTGTGAAAATATATTTGCATTTATTGGATGAGAAAATTAAAAATTCGGATATTATAGTTATTGGTGACAGTGCAGGTGCCACGTTGGCTATGACATCTTCCTTGTGGCTCAGGGATAACAATTATCCTTTGCCCGGACATATTGTTTGCTTTTCTTTATGGGCAGATGCAACCTCAAGCGGAGATTCTAGAATTACAAATGCATATGCTGATCCGTTTTATGGAATTGCAAAGAACAAAAAGGTAGAAGATAATCTTCATTTGCTCAGGAGAATTTCCAAGTATGTTCTGAATGTGGATAGAACTTCACCCTATATTTCACCCTTGTTTGGTAGTTTTGAAAAATTCCCCAGGGTAACATTGATATGCGGAACCGCAGAGTTGGATGAAAGCGACAGCGACAGAGTTTATGAAAAACTGAAAACCGTTGGCGTTGATGCAGAGCTTCATAAATTTGAAGGAATGTGCCATTGCTTTCAGTTGTTTTCGTTTCTGCCCGAAAGCAAAACCGCATACCAAATTGTAAAAAGAAGAATAGCGGAGGAATAACAATGAAAATTCTCGATAACAGTAACAAACATATATTGCCGATAATACCTGAACTTGTTTTTAAAAATCTCAACAAGAAAGTTTCGGATATTAAATTTATCGGCGGAGGCAGTTACGGAAGAGTTTATAAAACAATCCTTTCAAACGGAGAAACAATCGCTGTCAAAGCATACAGAATTCAGGGTTCCCAGTACGAAGAAACTCAGCAGCTCAACATTCTCTCCGCAAACACAAGTGTAGAAATGCCGAAGGTTCTTTTTACTTATGATGATGCAGAAACAGCAATTTTAGCTATGAGTTTTGTTGACGGGCAGAATGTATTAAATCCGATGTTCTTGATTAAAAACAAAGAGCAGAAACAGAAATTCGCCCAAGATGTTGTTTCGGGTATGCTCCAATGGCATAGCGTAACAAACGACAAGTTTGGCTCTTTGGAAAATCCCGTTTATGACAGTTGGTACGAATACTATAAAAAAGAAAAGCAGGAACCTTGGCTTGCCGGACTGAACGAGTTAGCCCAAAAAGGAAAGTTTAGCAAGAAAAGCTTAAAACTTCTCTATGAAGCAACCGAGATTTTCAATAATCTTTACGATGAAAAATCAATCCCCGTACTTATTCACAGTGACCTCAATATAATGAATATTATGGCTGACCCCAAAACCTTAAAGCTTAATGCTTTTATTGACCCTTGCGCCTGTATGTGGGCAGACAGAGAATATGATTTATTCCAGCTTCGTAATATGTGGGGCGATGCTTATGGTTTGTATGAAACATACAAACAAAAATATAAATTATCCGAATATGCGGATTTCAGAGTTGCATATTACGGTGCAATGAACGAAGCTCATTGTCGTTTGGGTGGCGGTTTGATAATGCCGCTTTGGGAAATCTTATGCAATATCCGTCTGAAAAAAGAGATGAAAAAGCTGAAAGAAAAGATGTGATTTAATGAACATAGGTGAACTTGTAACCGTTAAGACCATTGAGAACAAAAATGTCTTAGATGAAAAACATACTCCGTACAGTGCTGAAATACGGTTGCTGTCTTGTGTTCAGCAAGGCGATATTGAATCGCTGATAACGCAACTTAAAAATCTTGATTCTATCATCGTTATGGGACGAATGTCTGATGATGAACTTATGCAGTACAAGTATATGGCGGTCAGCACAATTACTCTCGCAACCCGATATGCCATTCAGGGCGGACTTAATGAAACTAAAGCCTATGAATTTTCAGACAGAGTCATTAATGAAATTGATAAACTGACGGATAAAAATGAGATATTTATATGCCTGGGAATTGAAACTGTTAAGTTAACAGAGGATGTTAAAAAGAATAAAAAACAGCCTGGATTTTCACCGCACATAAGAAATTGCATAAAGTATATAAATGAAAATCTCTCTCAAAAAATCAGCGTGTCTTCTGCTGCGGATTATTGCGGGATATCAGCAGATTATTTGTCACAGGTATTCAAGAAAGAAATAGGTGAAAACCTGAGTACGTATATTCTGCGACAAAAGCTTGAAAAAGCTAAAATCTTATTACTTAAAGGCGCTACTGAAAAAGAGATATGCTTTGAAATAGGAATTTCATCTCAAGCGTATTTTATAACAGTGTTTAAGAAGTTTTATAAAATGACACCGTCTGAATACATAAAAATAACAAAAATCAACAATTGATTTTCTGAACGGCTCTTTTTTATGAGAGTGATTTGTTTTTTGCAATAAGTTCAGAAGGGCAAAAAGGGTAAGAATTCCAAAATTGTGGGACGAAATGGCACCGTTATAAAGAAACTCTTGAGAAATCAGGGGTTTCTGTTTTTTATCCCTAAAATATATGCCTGCAGCTTATAGCGCATTTTTAGGGGTGTTTCAACTCATAACTAATATACATTTTAATATAAACACGTGTTTTGGATGCTATAATTAATTGCGCGATGAATTTTGATTTGTTGACAGTGAAATTTATGTATGTTATCATTTTTTCAGGATAATTACCAGGAGGCATATTTTTATGATACCAAGATGTGAACACCCGAATCCGCAGTTTGAAAGAGCAAACTGGCTTAACTTAAACGGTGAGTGGGATTTTGAATTTGATTTTGGCAACAGTAAGCTTGAAACAGGAATTTTGAACCGTGAAGAGTGGGAAACAAAAATTATCGTTCCTTTCTGCCCTGAAAGTAAATTATCGGGCATTGAATATGTTGATTTTATCCCCGCGGTATGGTACAGAAGAAAGGTTAACATCACTTCTGAGCAATTAAATAACAGAGTTTTTATTCACTTCGGTGCAGTTGATTATTATACAAGAGTTTTTGTAAATAACAAGGAAGTCGGTTCGCACAAAGGCGGATACTCTTCTTTTAAATTTGATATAACAGCATATCTCAGCGCAGGAGAAAACACAATTGTCGTCTATGCTGTTGACGATGTGAGAAGTTCGCTTCAGCCTGTAGGCAAGCAGTGCAGAGAGTTCTGTTCACGCGGATGCGATTACACAAGAACAACAGGCATCTGGCAGACTGTTTGGCTGGAATTCACACCAAGGAATTACATTAAAAGCGTTAAGTTTTATCCCGATTATTTGAACGGAACTGTTGCGGTTTCTGCAATTGTTGATGGTAACGGAGAATTTGAAGCAACGGCTGTTTATAACGGAAAGGAAATGGGTTCTTTCAAAAAACGTGCAGAAAACACAGTTACGGGTGAAATAAAGCTTGAAGAAATCCACCTTTGGGAAGTGGGTAACGGAAGGCTTTATGACTTAAAAATCAGGTTCTGTGATGATGAAGTTAAGAGTTATTTCGGATTGCGTAACGTCAAGCTTGACGGATTTAAATTCCTGATTAACGGCAAATCTGTATTCCAGAGATTAGTGCTGGACCAAGGGTTTTACCGTGACGGAATTTATACAGCACCTGCAGATGAAGACCTTAAGAAGGATGTTGAATTGTCGCTTGCAGCAGGCTTTAACGGAGCAAGACTTCATCAGAAGGTTTTTGAACCGAGGTTTTTATATCACTGTGATAGAATGGGATATATTGTCTGGGGCGAATACGGAAACGGCGGAATAGATTATTCAAGCTATCGTTCACTTGAAATTATGCTTCCTCAATGGCTTGAATGTGTTGAGAGGGATTTCAACCATCCGTCAATTATCGGTTGGTGTCCATTTAACGAAACATGGGATTTTGAGGGAAGAAGACGGAATCCCGAGCTTCTCAGGAATATTTACAGAGCAACAAAATATGTTGATGAAACACGTCCTTGTATCGACACAAGCGGCAACTATCATGTGGAAACAGATATATATGATGTTCATGATTATGATCAGGATCCTGAAGTTATTAGAGAAAGATACGATCCGTTTATGGAAACAGGCGAGCTTTTTGAAAAAATGCCTGACCGTCAGAAATATACGGGTGGACCTGCATTTGTAAGCGAATACGGCGGAATTCAGTGGTCAATAAATCCGGGTGAAAGAGATTGGGGCTATGGCATAGCGCCGAAAACTCAAGAAGAATTCATTTCAAGATACAAAGGCCTCACAGATGCGTTTCTTGATAACTGTAATATGTTCGGCTTCTGTTATACACAGCTTTATGATATTGAGCAGGAGCAGAACGGCATTTATTATTACGACCGATCACCAAAATTTGATACTGAAATTTTCAAGGCAATAAATTCACGCAAAGCAGCAATAGAGGATTAATAATATGTTTATAGTATCAGATATTGAGTGAGGCAGTGAAGAAAGAAGATATGTTGGAGTAGTGTTTAATGGATTTTTATAATGTAATTAATAAAATCAAAAATAAGTACTTAAATAACAACAAAGAAGATGTATTAAGACACGTTGAGGATGTTGCGGATATTGCAGTCGGATTAGCTGATGCCTATAATCTCAATATAAAACAGGTACAGCTCGCTGCTTTTCTTCACGATATCAGCTCAATAATGACTCCTCAGGAAATGTATGAGCTTGCTAAGAGGCGCAGACTGGAAATTGGCCCGGCGGAAGAGAAATATCACGCTCTTTTACATCAAAGGATTTCTAAAATAATTGCGCAAGAAGAGCTTGATATTACTGACCCGTATATTTTAAATGCTGTTGAGTGCCACACAACATTAAGAAAAAACGCAAGTATATGTGATAAAATTATTTTTATCGCAGATAAGATTTCCCGGGACTCGCAGTGTGTGCCTTTACATAGTGAATTGTTAAGGAGTGGAGATATTAAGTTGTTGGACGAGGCGTGTTATTCTTATATAAAGCATCAATTTGATAACAATTTGTTGGCAATGCCTCATCAATGGATATTGGAGGCATATGAAGAACTGAAAACTAATAAAGCGTAAGTGCCATATATATTTTTTAAGTTCCCGTTTTTGAAAAGCATCTGTGTGTCAGGTGGTTTTTTGCGGCAGTATTCATACGCAGATTATTCATATATGAAATCAGTTGTTTTTATCCTTGATATATAGTGTGTTTTTTTATAACAAGTCTGAAAGGAAGATTTTATGCTTCTTAAAATAGTTTCGCTTATTGCTTCGATATTACTGTTATTTACTCCCCGTGCGCCTTTGCCCGGTGGCTCTGAGGTGCTTGTTGAAACGCTTGAGAATTTAAGTGATACAAGAATTGCCGATGAGATTAACGGAGCTGATGCAACCAGATTCTATATTCAGCGCCCTAAATCCGAAAAACTTAATGTTGTTAATGCCTCAGACTTTGGTCTTTCTCAAGAAAATGCGGATAATTATGCTGCATTTCAGAGTGCACTTGATTATTGCGCACTTCATCCGCAGACGAAGCTTGTTATTGACAAAGGCACGTATTATTTCAGGAGTTCTGAAGGCCTTGATGCCGACAACTGCACGGATTTGCTGATTGAAGGCTCCGATGCTACCTTTATTTTCTCTTCAACAGGATATAAATTCTTTATCAGGAACAGTGACTGCGTTGAAATCCGCAATCTTAACGTTGATTGGAACTGGGAAGAAAGCCCGCTTGCCTCGGTTGTCACTGTTGAAAACAGCAATCCTGAGGCTCACACTCTTGATCTTGTGTTCAGAAATGCTCAAAACTGCAACGAGAATATCCGCCTGATGGCGATAACTATCTGTGACCCTGAAACTTTTACTTTCGGTGCGAAATGCACCACAAAAGAGTGCTATCTTTATCAGATTACGGATGCTGTAAAGTCTGTGCAAAAGATTTCGGATGATACTTTGCGTGTTACCCACAGCGGTTGTCTGGATAATTTTGAAAACGGCGAAACTTATATTCTCAGGCATTTTGTGTATGACGGAACAGTTTTTAACCTCAGGGATTACAGTAAAAACGTAACCTTTGATAACGTCAAGATTTACGGCAGTGCAGGTATGGCATACATATGCGAGGATAATTGCTCGCATTTTCAGATTATCAACAGTTTTATAGGTGTAAATCCTGAACATAAGGACAGCAGGTGCGTATCTATGACGGCGGATGCAATTCATATTGTTAATACTGACGGTTGTTTCAATATTTCGGGTTGCGATATAAGCGGAATGGGCGACGATGCCATTAATGTTCACGACGGCCTAGGATATATTTCTGCTGTTGACGGTAACACGCTTACTGTGATTGCGTCTGCTATGAGGCTTGAAGCAGGCGATTATCTTGCTTTCAAGACTGATAAATTCGAGGATTTTGAAGAAACGGCAAAGATAGTCAGTGTAAAAGATATTGACTGGATAACTAAAGAGGCTGTTTTTGAAAGCCTGCCTGAAAGTGTGGCACAGGGCTGGACTGCATACAATACGGAAGTTAACAGCGGAAATTACGTTATCAGTAATAACTATTTCCACGAAAACAGAGCAAGAGGCTTGCTTTTGCAATCCCCGAACGGACTTTGCGAGAATAACCGTTTTTATAAAACGATGGCTCAGGCAATAAAGGTTGTTATGGATATTGAACCTACTCTCTGGCAAGAGGGTACGGGAGTTTATAATCTTGTTATCCGTAATAATACCTTTGAAAAATGCAATTACAGTGACTGGGGATCAGTTATAGAAATCGGCACGAATATCGCAGGCAAACCTGCCGAAACAGCGGTTTTTGAAAACGTTGAAATCAGTGCAAACAGTTTTAAGGATATACCGTCAATGCTGCTCAGGGCTGATAATATAAACGAGTTTGTTTTCTGCAATAATTCAATTGATGCGGGTGATTTCTTTGAACACACATCAACTCAGGGCAGAGTCACATTCGGAAAATACTGTTCTAACGTTTATTATGCCGAAAACACCTTCACTGACAGCGGCTTTTTACGTTTCAAAGAAATTGCAATGGCCGATGGGGTTGGTGTCTGGGCTCAAGTTAATTCGAAATTATAAACTAAGCTACAGATAAGAGTTTTCGATATGGAGCTTATTAAAGGGAGATAAGAATGAGCGTTTCATTTGTTGTTCGCAAGGCAGAAATTTCTGATGCAGAGTATATATATCATATTAACAAAACAAGTCTTGGATATGACTATGATTTGGAAAAGCAAAAGAAGAAGCTTGAATTGATATTGAATGACAGTACCCAGGCTGTTTTTGTTGCCGATACAGGTGATAAAGTTGTTGGTTATATTCATCTTGAAAATTATGATGTGATTTATGCTGATAATTTTAAGAATTGCCTTGGACTTGCGGTTGATAATGACTTTAAGCGTCAGGGGATAGGCTCTGCTTTATTAAGGCAAGGTGAAATCTGGGCAAAAGAAAACGGTGCACATGGGATTCGACTTTGCTCGGGTGTTGAGCGTGAAAATGCCCATAAATTCTATAAATCACAAGGTTATGTTGAAAACAAAATACAAAAGAATTTGAAAAAGGTCTTTTAGATACGGCTGTCAGCCGGCTTAAAAGGTGTATAATGTTTTGAACGGTATATTGTTTTTGTAAGATTGACAGTTTGATTCATTTGTTATAATATATTAGTACTTTTTCAAAAGGAGATTATTTATGAAGGACAAACTGGTTGTTGCAAATATAGGTATGAAGTTCGGTATGTGCCACGTTGAGGGTGCGATGAATTACGGCGCTGAGATTGCCGCAATATGTGACTGCGACGAGGAAAATCTCCGCGCAGCAGGCGAGAGATACGGAATCCCTGAGGAAAAATGGGTTACCGATTATATGGATATTGTGAATAATAAGGACATAGATGTAGTTACCGTTGCTATTCCTGACCAGCTTCACAAAAAGGTATCCTGCGATTTACTTCGCGCAGGCAAGCACGTGCTTTGTGAAAAGCCTCTTGCTCTTACCCGCGAGGACGTTGAAGAAATCGTGAGAGTTGCCGATGAATCGGGCAGCAAATTTATGGTTGGTCAGATTTGCCGCTTTACTCCTGCTTTTGAAAAGGCAAAGGAGATTATTGAAGCAGGCACAATCGGCGAGCTTTATTTTGTTGAGTCCGAATACGCTCACGATTATATGTATATTATTGATAACTGGCGTTCTGACCCTAACCGTCACGGTGTAATCGGCGGCGGATGCCACGCGGTTGACCTTCTGCGTTGGCTTGCCGGTGACCCTAAGGAGGTTTTTGCATACGGCACTCATAAGCTTCTGCCTCAGGTTGAGTATGACGATGCCACAATCGCTATTATGAAATTTGATGAGAATCTTGCAGGCAAGGTGTTTGTTTCAACCGGCTGCAAGCGTGATTACACTATGCGTACCGTTATTTACGGTACAAAGGGTACTCTTATCTGTGATAACACTTCGCCCACAATGACTCTTTTTGTGGTGGGCGAGGATGAACTCGCCAAGGAGCCTGAGACTATTGAGGTTCAGGTCAATAATCACAACGCTACAAAGGAATTTGAGGTTTTTGCCGATGCAATAATTAACGATAAGCCTGTTGTAACCGATGCCCGTGAGGGTGCAAAGACTGTTGCTGTATGCCTTGCGATAGTTGAGGCTGCAAAAACAGGCAAAATCGTAAAGCCGAATTACGATTTCTGATGTAACTTAAGATTTTAAATGGTTTCCGGTTAGTTTAAACAGTATATTGAGCAATAAAACAGCTGTTTGCTTTTGCAAACGGCTGTTTACTTTTTGTGCAAATGCACTAATCGGATAACTTGCTGTTTGTGCGTAATCGCTAAGAGTGCCAAAAGATTTTTAATTGAAATTTTTCTGTTGCTTAAACTTTTTATTTGTGATATTATCTTTTCTCGCAGGCGCATTTTTGGGCAAAGGAGGAGTTTTCTTGCGTTTTACTTGGCGTGATTACAGTGAGAATATGACCTTTGTTGAAACGTGGCTTGATGCGCACGCGGTCAGAGTAACGGGTATGGACGACGGCTGGTGCGATTTTTACACATACTGGAAGAATGAAGAAAACACCGTTTTGGGTGAGAATTTCTGGTGTAAAACTGTTTATGAAAACGGTGAGCCCTTTGCCGCTGTCGGTATAGGTCTTTGCGACGGTGTGTTTAACGTAATGGAGCTTTTGGTTTCTCCTGAAAAACGCGGAGAGGGCAGGGGCACCGCTCTTCTCAAGGAGCTTGTAAGTGAATCTGTCGCCGTTATCGGAGTTGAGATTGAAAAAGCCGAGGCGGTTATTTATCCGAGCAATCCTGCATCAAAGCGTGCTTTTGAAAAAGCGGGATTTGTGTTTGATTCTATGAGTGAAGAGGGCGATGTCCTGTATTATTCCTGGCACAAAAACAGTGATGTATAAAATAATAAATAACGGAGGTGACGGCCGTGAGCACTAAAGCAATTGCATCAAAGCATATATCCGAGCCGAAAGAAAAAGTTAATATTTTCCCTGCCGTGCTTAATTTTGCAAAGAAAAATGCTGTAATGCTTGTTGCTTTTGCGGCGGCGGCAATCACAAGCGTTTTTGTGCCCGTTGATTATAAATATCTCGGTTATTTTGATTTTAAAACACTTACCTGCCTTTTCTGTGTGCTTGCTGTTGTTTGTGCACTTAAGAATATCAGCTTCTTTTATATTCTTGCGCAAAAGATAGTGCAATGCTTCAAGAATGCCAGACTGAGTGTGCTTGCGTTGGTTTATATAACTTTTATAGGCTCAATGCTTATTGCAAACGATATGGCTCTGCTTACCTTTTTACCGCTAGGATTTTTTGTCCTCAATTCCACGGGCAAGCAGAAATATATGGCTTTCACTTTTATAATGCAGAATATTGCCGCCAATCTCGGCGGAATGCTTACTCCCTTCGGTAATCCTCAGAATCTTTATCTTTATTCAAAATTCAACATTCCGAATCTTGAGTTTATTACAATTATGGCACCGCCGTTTGTGCTTTCTGTTTGTCTCATCACGCTTTGCTGTCTGATTTTTGTAAAGGCAGAGCCTCTTGAGGTCAAGGGAGAAGCGCGTAAGCTTCCCTTTGCAAGAACGGCACTTTATCTTTGCCTTTTTGCTTTATCCATAGCAATTGTTTTCAGGGGAATTCCCTACCTTATCGGTCTTGTTGTAATACCCGCAGTTTTGCTTTTTGCTGACAGGGATGCGCTCAGAAAAGTGGATTACGGTCTGCTTTTAACCTTTGTTTTCTTTTTCATTTTTGCAGGAAATATGGCAAGGATAGATATAGTAAGGAATATCTTCTCTTTCCTTATGGAAAAAAGCACTTTGCTTTTCAGCGTTCTTTCCTGCCAGTGCATAAGCAACGTACCTTCTGCCATACTGCTTTCGCAGTTTACTGATAATTACAGAGATTTGCTCGTAGGAGTAAACATAGGAGGCGCAGGCACGCTTATTGCATCCCTTGCAAGCCTTATAACCTTCAGGGAATATACAAAGCATAATCCCGGCAAAACAGCTTATTACATCAAGCATTTTCTCGTGTTTAACTTCGGATTTTTATTCATTCTTACCGGATTTATGTGCGCATTAAAATTTATATAAATTCAGTCCGCTCACCTTTGGTGGGCGGATTTTTATGTGCTCAATCAATAATAAAACACCTTTTTGCGATGCATACTTCAATCAGGAGGGATGCTTTATGAAATCACTTTGGATTGATACCGCAGAAAGACCTGAGTTTGATGCCCTGAAGCGTGATGCACAAACTGACGTACTGATTATAGGCGCAGGCATAGCGGGGATTTTATGCGCAAGGATGCTTGAAAAGAGCGCGGTAGATTATATTCTCGTTGAAGCGGACAGAATTTGCTCAGGAGTTACCGCAAACACAACGGCAAAGCTCACTTTTCAGCACGGTCTTATTTACAGTGAAATAATAAAAAAACACTCTCAGGAAGCGGCGCTTAAGTATTTGCTTTCGCAGAAACAGGCGGTTGAAGAATTTTCAAAGCTCTGCAAGGAAACACAAAGCGATTTGGCTGTAAAAGATTCTTACGTTTATTCGCTTGATGACCGTGAAAAAATCGAGCAGGAGGTAAAAGCTCTCAATAAGCTTGGTGTAAATGCCGAGTTCTGTGAAAAAACTCAGCTTCCTTTCAGCGTTGCGGGGGCTGTTAAAGTAGAAAACCAGGCTCAGATTCATCCGCTCAAGGTGTTGTTTACTGTTGCAAAGGGTATGAATATCTTTGAAAATACAAGAGTTATTGCTGTTGACGGTAATACGGCTGTAACTCAGTACGGAAAAATAAGGGCAAAAAAGATTATTTTTGCAACGCATTTTCCTTTTATAGACAGATACGGTGCATTTTTTATGAAGATGTATCAGCACCGCTCGTATGTTATAGCTTTGAAAAACGCCCCCGATTTTAACGGGATTTATGTTGATGAGGCAGAAAAAGGATTGTCCTTGCGCAATCAGGGTGAATATCTTCTGCTTGGCGGCGGAAGCCACAGAACGGGAAAAAACGGAGGTAACTGGAAAGAGCTTGAGGCTTTTGCCAAAAAACATTTCCCTGCTTCCGTAATTGAATACCGCTGGGCAACGCAGGACTGTATGACTCTTGATTCAATACCGTATATCGGGCAGTATTCACGCAGAACCCCCGATTATTTTACAGCAACGGGTTTTAATAAATGGGGTATGAGCTCGGCAATGGCAGCGGCGATGATTCTTTGTGATCTGGTGCAGGGCAAGAGGAATGAATATGCCTCTGTATATTCCCCGGGCAGAAGTATGCTTCATCCTCAGCTTGCGGCTAATGCGGTTCATTTTATTGCAGATATCGTTATTCCGAAAACTCCGCGCTGTCCGCATCTCGGGTGTGCGCTCAGATACAACGCTCAGGAGCATTCCTGGGATTGTCCGTGCCACGGCTCACGCTTTGCCGAGGACGGCGGACTTATTAACGGACCTTCAAATAATAATCTGAATAAATAATGTAAAGCACGGTTTTATTGCCGTGCTTTTTTCTGCTTATATTGTACTTTTTTTCAAAAAATGATATAGTAAAAAAAATATTTAAAAATTTTGTAACGAAACGGCGGATATAAGTATTAATATACAGATAAACGAAGGGAGGGCGGATATGAAGCTGACGGATGAAGTGTATATAAAGTATGCGCAGACGGTATACAAATTCCTCTTGTCGCAGACCCGTGATGAGGATTTGGCTCAGGAGCTTACGCAGGAAACTTTTTATCAGGCGGTAAAGAGTATAGAGCGCTTTGATGAAAGCTGTTCATTTTCCACCTGGCTTTGCGCAATAGCCAAAAACAGGCTTGCCTCTTATCGGAAAAAGCATCCGCAAACATATGAGTTTGACGTCAGAGACGGAAATTCATACTCTGCCGAGGAGGAAGCCCTGAGCTCTTTGGGGAAAATCGAATTGCTGAAAAAGCTTCACTCATTCCCCGAACCTTACAGAGAGGTTATGTATCTCAGAGTGTTTGGCGATTTGTCGTTCAGAGAAATCGGTGAAATTATGGCAAAAACCGAAAACTGGGCAAGAGTTACATTTTACAGAGGTAAAGAAATGATAA
>JAZNUP010000064.1:0-2409 GCA_045592385.1 Acutalibacteraceae bacterium | reverse complement strand
TATGTTGGGATCTTCAAAATACAACTCAGATTGATTACTGTTTGGAATTACACTTCTTTTTGTGAATTGTTCCCAGTATCCCAATTCCTGTAAATATATATTATTCGTCAATTCCATATTCCCATCGTTGTCTTGAAGAAGATGAAATCCAAACATATCACTATAGAACTTTAACGCACGGTTACAATCTTTAACAACAATAAGAGTTCCTTTGTATTTCATATACGTTCTCCTCGTCAAATTAGAATTTTACAGGCTGTACAAAGCAGGAATCTTACTTAATAAACGCTCAAAGAACTGATGACATTGCGGACAGAGGTCTTTAAAAAAAGATAAAGTACGATGCCAAAATGAGGCAAGTGAGTCACGCATATCTTTTATGAAACGCTCGAATTTTGTAAGTCTGTTATTCTCATCATAACCGTTTTTATCTTTATAGACACGAACATAGTCAATAAACCATTCAATAGGATATTCATTTTCAGGTTCATCCCAACCGCTGAAATCTGAATTTATATACATTGAAAGAATCATACACATTCTGTATTGCGGCGACTCTGCTGTTTGCGCCACTTCTTTTCCGTCAACGTAAAACGTTATCCCTTCAGGTCTCCAGTCCATAGCATAGGTGTGGAATTCATTTACATAGTCCATCGGTTCTCCGTCCAATTCAACCTTGCTTGCCCATTCACCGAGATTAGGGTCATCCCAAGCGTGAACTTTGGGTTCAAAAACTCCGGGTGACTTGAAAAAGGTTTCCAACACATCTATTTCACCGTTCTGAACAGAATCTGTTGCGTCGGTATCATCCTGAGCACCGATAAGCCACCATGAAGCGTATCCGCCGCCACCTGTATCAGGCATTTTCATTCGTATCTCAAAGTAGCCGTACTGTGTAGCATATCCTTTATAAGGCTCAACTTCCCTCTGCTGAGTTCCGCCCGGATGCAGATGATTCTTTTCCCAAGTCTGAATACCGTTTGCAATCCATAAAAGGTTGTCGGGGTCTGCTGAACCGGGTTGACCGCCAAAATAATCAGGCGAATCTTTTGTGATATACAGATTCAAACAACCGTTCTCGATTTTATATCTTGCAGAGGAACCTTCTGTATTGGCGGTGCAGTGAGGTAAATATTGCGGCAACCAATACTCTGTATTTAATTTGTCATCAT
The DNA here is from genome assembly GCA_045592385.1 of Acutalibacteraceae bacterium. Lineage (GTDB taxonomy): Bacteria > Bacillota > Clostridia > Oscillospirales > Acutalibacteraceae > CAG-177. Next base: position 1,237 of record JAZNUP010000064.1, on the reverse strand, counting down.
TAAATTCGGTGCTGAAATCAAGCGCATAGCCTTCCTTATCGGGGATATTTTCTTCGGCAGATGCGACTGAAGGCAAAGCGATCAGCACGGTTAAAGCCAGAAAAAAAGCCGTACTTTTTCTGAACATAATTTTTTATCCTTTCGTGCAAATTTTTATTTGTCAAACTGTTCGACGTATTGTAATTATTGCTCTTTAAAGAGAATCGGTTGTCATTGCGTAAGAATTGTAACAGGACCGTAAAGTCCGCCGGAAACAAGGTCTTTGGCAAATTCAAGCTCAGCTTCAAAATACGGAGACAGTTCTTTGATGCTCCATTTTTCAAAGTAGTCTGTATGAACATACAGGTTTGCCGATGTGTTGGTTACAATAATTTTAAGATTGTTGTTTTCTGCAAAAATATTTGCAGGTATTTTCAATCTGTATGGGGGAGTCAGGGCAGTTCCGAGAAAGTGTCCGTTAAGATAAACCTCAGCTGCATAATGCACGTCACCGAGATTGATTTCTCCTTCTTTTCCTTGTATTTCGGTTGGAAGTGTGAACTTTGCTTCATAAACTCCGCTTCCCGAATAATCACTGCCGATTATATCTGCCCAATCACCGAGGTTAACGCACGTGGATTTTTCTGAATAATTAATACATTCAAATCCGTTTTCACCGTATAAGAGTTCAGTTCCTTTGCGGAAAAGGAATCCGTCAGAAATATCAGCTTTATAGCTGGAATCTTTCTTGCTTTCGGCATCAAAAGCTTCGTCTGTAAGCATTATGACTGCTGTTTCGCCTATTGCAAGAGAAATGTTAAGATATCCGTTTGCGGCTTCAAAACGCTGTAATTTTCCCGTTTCCAAATCAAGAAAATAACCGTTTGATGAGGGCAGGTGAATACGGTAATCTCCGCTTTCACCGCATTCACGGAACAAAAAGAACAACTCTGCGTTTTCAGTTTTTCTGTGCATTGCCCGTAAGCCCTTGCCGTCAGCCGTAACTGTCGGTTTAAGGTCTGAAAGAGTATGCAAAACTCTTCCGCCGCCTTTGACAAAGCGGTTGAGCGTACTTTGTGTTTTTGGCGGAATGAAAGCTCCTTTTGGGATGATGATATTTCTGTATTCTGCATTGCCGATGCGGATGCAGCCCTCGTCTGCACCCTCTGAAGCCTGAATAACGTCATCGTCAACAATATAAAAATCTACCGTCATTTCTTCAAGCGCTCTGCCGAGAGAATCAAATTTTTTTGCCATA
>JAZNUP010000063.1:0-2468 GCA_045592385.1 Acutalibacteraceae bacterium | reverse complement strand
GATAGATAACCCCTGCGTTGCAGGCTTTTCCTGCTATATGTGGAATATCGAATACAACCTTGTTCTCGCGCAGAAGATAAAAGAAAAATGGCCTGAGTGTAAAATAGTTTTCGGCGGCCCTCAGATTCCCGACAGCACCGAGTATCTTGATGAAAACAGTTTTATAGATATCCTTATTCACGGCGAAGGCGAAAGACCGTTTTATCTTTTACTCGAGCATATTATCAACGGTAAATGCTTTGATGACATCAACGGCATTTCCTTCAGAGCTGACGGTAAAGCCCTCAAAACTCCAAAAGCCGCTGCGTATCCGCTTGACAGCTTTCCGTCGCCCTATGCGGCAGGGATGTTTGACGGTATAGTAAACAATCCCGAATATGCATCCCTTGAGTTTGACGCTGTGCTTGAAACAAACCGTGGCTGCCCCTACGGATGCATTTATTGCTACTGGGCAAGAAGCGGAACAAATTTCAGAGCATTCTCTATGGAGAGAGTTAAAAAAGATATTGAATGGCTCGGTAAAAACAAAATCCAGTACTGTGCCTGCGCTGACGGTAACTTCGGAATCCTTGACAGAGATGAGGAAATTGCCGATTACGTAATCGAAACAAGAGAAAAGTACGGATATCCATACCGTTTTGAAACAGCTTCCGATAAGAATAAAACAGACCTTACCTTCCGCATCAATCAAAAACTTGAACGTGCAAACCTCAACGTAGGAGTTTCGCTTGCGGTTCAGAGTCTGTCTCCCAAAACTCTTGAAGCCATAGGCAGAAAGAATATGTCTGTGGACAAATTCGCTGAAGAGTTAAATAAATACAGAAAAAATAATATAAACACCTATACAGATATAATGGTAGGTCTGCCTGAAGAAACGCTCGAAAGCTTCTGCAAAAGCCTGTTCGGTGTTATTGAAGCGGGGCAGCATTATTCCATTACCATTCACCGCTGCGAAGTCTTCCCGAACACTCCGATTTACACCGATGAGATAATGGAAAAATACAAAATCAAAACCGTCAGCTCTCAGCTTTGCCAGAAGCACAGTATAGTTGACAAAGACCTTGATTTTTCCTCCCGCTCCTGCATAATCGTAGGTACAAGCACTATGACCACCCGGGAATGGTACACCGCAGAAAGAATATCAATCTGCGCCCAGAGCTTCCACAGTATGGGCTTGCTCAGATTCTTCGCCGTATATCTGCGAAAAGCAAAGAGTATCTCTTACTACGATTTCTATATGAAGCTTTATGATTGGATTGAAAATGAAAGCACTGTGGTAAAAAGACTGCTTGACCATACGTGCGAAACCTTTATCCCGTTTATTGAAGGTAAGAGCAACCTCTCCTTTGCCGACGAACGTTTTGGAAATCTCTACTGGGGATTTGAGGAGGCAATGTACCTGTGCTCAGCGGCGGAAATTGACGATTTTTACGGCGAAGTAAAAGAATATCTCAGCCGTTATTTTGACGATGCCGAGCTTTTCAGAGACCTTATGCAATATCAGAAGGAAATGATTCCCCTGCCGTTGCAAAGCGAAAAAACAATCAGAACAGTCTATGACTGGCACGCCTATTTCAGTATGATTTTTGACCCTGACGTAACCGTTCCCGTGAAAAAAAATACCGAACTGAAAATCACGGGAGTTGAAACGGACAATTGGGCTGATTACGCAAAGTTTGTAGCCTGGTACGGCAGAAGAAACGGCAAAAGCGTAAACAGCGCCGAATATGTTTCAAACGAATAAGCCTTAAATAACCAACTCCACCCTTCGCGGTTTTTACCGTGAAGGGTGGAGTTTTTGCTTTGATTTTTCTTTTTTGAGTTTCTATATTGAAATTCTTTAAAAATATTCTTTAAATATATTCTGTTATAAAATTATTTAAAGGAATAATATTGCTTTTTTGTTTATGATATGTTAATATGTTTTTAAAGAAAAAAGAAGCATTCGTATGTTGTTTTCCATTGAATCGGGAAATTATGCGTACTAATGCATCGCCCCTGTTTTTATCAAAGCCGCATTTTGTACGGGGAAAATCAACTTGCGTTGCAGAAAAACAGGGTCAGTTTCAGACACTTTCCTTTCGCTGTTTTTATATCAGAACGCTGAAATCTTTGTGCTGAGAGTGGCTGCACCGAACTAAACACACCGTAAAAGGTCGAACACAGTCACTCTGTTTTGGAGAGAGAAAATGAAAAATTTGTATCTTGTTCAACCGTCAGGCACGCTGTCTGAATCGGTTTTTCTTCCGTACTCGGTGGGAACGCTCGCGGCATACGCGTTTGAACACGAAAACATTAAAAGCAGTTACAATCTTTGTGACTTCATTTTTATCAAAAAACCGATTGATGAAGTTATGGCAAGGATAGATAACCCCTGCGTTGCAGGCTTTTCCTGCTATATGTGGAATATCGAATACAACCTTGTTCTCGCGCAGAAGATAAAAGAAAAATGGCCTGAGTGTAAAATA
>JAZNUP010000062.1:0-26240 GCA_045592385.1 Acutalibacteraceae bacterium | reverse complement strand
CGGCATCTCCGTTTTCACAGGTGTAGGCGAACGCACAAGAGAGGGTAACGACCTTTATAACGAAATGAAGCAGTCCGGCGTGCTCAGCAACACCGCTCTGGTTTACGGTCAGATGAACGAGCCCCCCGGAGCAAGAATGAGAGTAGGACTTTCGGGCCTTACTATGGCGGAATATTTCCGTGACACAGAGGGTCAGGACGTTCTTCTCTTCATTGATAATATTTTCCGTTTCACTCAGGCAGGCTCCGAGGTTTCGGCACTTCTCGGCAGAATGCCCTCAGCGGTTGGCTATCAGCCCACCCTCGCAACGGAAATGGGCGCCCTGCAGGAAAGAATCACTTCAACCAAGAAGGGTTCAATCACATCCATTCAGGCGGTTTACGTTCCTGCGGACGACCTTACAGACCCCGCCCCCGCAACAACCTTTGCTCACCTTGATGCAACAACGGTTCTTGCAAGAAACATTGCTTCGCAGGGTATTTATCCTGCGGTTGACCCCCTTGAGTCAACCAGCCGTATCCTCTCCCCCGAAATCGTCGGCAAGGAGCATTACGAGGTTGCAAAGGAAGTTCAGAGAATTCTCCAGAGATACAACGAGCTTATGGATATCATTGCCATTATGGGTATGGATGAGCTTTCGGATGAAGATAAAACTCTTGTTCAGCGTGCAAGAAAAATCCAGAGATTCCTCTCTCAGCCCTTCGACGTTTCGGAGAAATTCACGGGCTTCAAGGGTAAGTACGTTCCCATTTCAGAAACAATCAGAGGCTTCAAGGAAATCATTGAGGGTAAGCACGATGATTTGCCCGAATCGGCTTTCCTCTTTGTAGGAACAATTGACGAAGCCGTTGAAAAAGCTAAAAAGGCGTGATTGAATGAATACGTTTAAACTCACTGTTGCATCGCCTGACGGTAATAAGTTCTGCGGCGATGCAGTCAAGCTTGACGTCAGAGGCACGGAGGGCGAGCTTGCCGTAATGGCAGGGCACATCCCCTTTGTTACTTCAATTGTAAAATGCCCCTGCACGATATGGCTTGAGGACGGCAGCAAAAAAACCGCAACGGCTGACGGCGGTCTTCTCACCGTAGGCACGGATTCGGTAACGCTGCTTTCGGGCTCTTTTAAATTCGACGATTGCGAATAAAATAACAAACAAAAATCAAGAAAGCCTTGTTCCCGCTGTGAGGAACAAGGCTTTCTTTTTCAGTTTACTCAAAAACAGCAGTTTCTTCCTGTGTAACAGCTTCAACTATAGCATCCTGCGCCACAGTTGTTTCTACTCCATAGTATTCTCCGGCATTTCTGTAAGCGATTATATAATCCTCAACAGAATTTAAATCCGCTTCGGGATTCATAATAACATAATAATGTGTGGTGGTTAAGGCGTCGCCCTTATCATTGAACTTCAATGCAACGGCCACATCAGCAGGAACGCTCTCAATCAGATAAACCTGAGCGCGAAGAGTTTCATTTGTCAGGTGTTCTCCTTCCCCGTTTCTCCAGCCCGCCGTTACGCTTACATCGGCAATCCGCTCCCCGATTTTATCCTCGGCAATAACCTTTCCGCCAACATAGCTTGAAAACTTGCCACTTTCAACTGCGTAAACATAGCTTTCCGAATACCGTGTTTCTGACTGCGTGTTTTCTGTGCTGACCGCATTTTGGGTTGCCGGATGCGTACAAACCGAAGAAGCGTTGCTTTCACCGGTAACGGCGATATAGTTTTCTTCACCTGTACTCAGCACGGTCGATTCCTCAAGCGTTGAAGAAGCACTTGAGCCGTGCACTACGGTTTCGGGATTTTTCCCTCCGGGCAGCAACGACCTTCCAACCGCCACTGCCGCCAGCACTACCGCAAAGCATGCTGCAACCGAAATCCATTTTAACCAAGCGTTTCTCTTTGACAGTTTAAAACCTCCTGCTGCTTCGTATATAAGATCATCATCAATATGTCCCACGCAATCAACTATTCTCGGCACTTTCATATTTCAATGCCCTCCTTGATTAAATAGTCTTTAAGCTTATTTCGGGTATAGAACAGCATATTCTTCACCTTGCTCTCAGTAAATGAATACCTATCTGCGATTTGAGCAACAGAGTCAAAGAAAAAATATTTTCGGATAAACACATTCCTTGCGTCTTCTTTTTGAGTGCGGAGAAATTGACTTATCAGCCTGCCGACCTCCTCATCTGTCACCTCAGGAGCGTACCGTTCATCGGGCAGCACTTGTGATAACTCATCGAGCGATAAAAGCACCTGCGGTGAGCGCTTTTCTCTTTTTATAAACACCAGGCGCTTAAGGGATAAGTTCCTTGTAATCTTGCACACAAACGCCGCAAAGCTGTTCGGCCTTGCAGGCGGAATGGAATTCCACAGCCCGACATAAGTATCATTTACGCATTCCTCGGAATCCTCACGGCTTTTAAGGATATTGTATGAAATACTACGGCACAGCTTGCCGTATTTTTCATCAGTCTCCCTGATAGCCATTTCGTTGCGTTCAAAGAAAAGCTCTACAATGCTGTTATCATCCATACTGTTCCCCCCTTTTTTTAATATAAGTAAAAGCGCTTTCATCTATTAAGTACGTTTATAAGCCGCATCGGTCTTAAAAAATTGTTTTTATTGTCATATATTTAACAAAAGTCCGGAATGCATCTGCACTCCGGACTTTTTGCTCTGCAAAATAACGCTTACAAATAATCCTGCTTATCGGTTAAAGAAATTATAAATCCCGCCAAGCATTTTATATATGCCCACCGCGCAGGGATTAAGAATATCCCAGAACCATTCTTCATAATTAACAGACCATTTATATGACTCTCTGTAAAGATAGAGCAATTCGCAATCCGAAAGAAGATTTGTTCCGCCCTCAGAGAAAAGAACGGCGTTCATCGCTTTCAAATCGTTGTGGAGCTTTTCGCCCTCGTGCATCCATACGTACGGGAACTGCAGGCGCGAGAATTCGCCGCGTCTGTTTGCGCTCTTCCAGTATCTCCACGAAAGCTCCGTCCTGCGAAGCTGCTCAAGCTGTTCATCGGTCTCGGCGGCAGCCTTTGCCTTTTCCCAGAGCTCGTTGCATTTTTTTACGTCCTCGCAGGTCATATTGTGAAGCGTTGTCTGAGCGGACTGATAAATTGAAAGGTGCTTTCTGTCGGTAACGGCGTGCTCTGTTATGATGTCAATAAATTCCCTTATATAGCATCCGCCGGGGCCGTAAACACCGTTGAGATAACCGTTCATTTCGGCATCAAAATCAAGGTAAGGATTCTGCATAAGCTTTGAGAGAAGATAGGTCCTCATCTCGGCAAACTCGGCATCGCTGTTATAAATGTAATAATTACCCTCTTCGTAAAGACCCTTTGCGTTGTTCTCATAGAAAATCTGAACGTTTCGCTGAAGTACGCCGAAATTCGGGAATATACAAAGCGTCTGAGCGTAGTTGTGAACGTAATCCCAGATATAAATTCTGTTGCAGATTTTGCCCCATTCCTTAAGGTCATTCATAAAATCCGCATTCTGCTCACACTTCGGGTCATCAAGAGTGTGTCCGAAGCAGCATTCGATTGAGCAAAGCCTTACTACAACGTCATCACGGGGAACAACCTGAGTGGGAGCTTTTCTTGTGTACTGATAAGCAAAGGTATCAAAAACAACGTTGTCATAGCCGTGCTCTTTTACTCTGCGCGCAATTTCGTTGACAAAGGTAATCATAGTGCCCGACTGTGAGCCGTTTGCACTGTCAACCGCTCTGCAGTTTTCGCACTGGCAGTAAAGCTGATTATCGTGCTGAGTGAGCGAAACTATCTGAATATCAGCATCGGGATTGTGCTCGGTTTCAAGAAGCGCGAGCACCTCCTGAGTAACGGTTTCCTTCACCTTTTCGTTTGTAAGGCAAAGCTGGTCGGGGATTCTTTTGCCGTTTCTCAGAGCAAAATATTCGGGATGCTCTGCAAAATACGTTTCGGATTTACAGAAAAAGGTTGTGAAAGTGTGGCAGAATCTGCCGAGATATTCAACCGCCACGCCCTGCTCAGCGGTAAAATCCCTGTATGCGCCGCCCGTAAGTCCGTTTGCGAGCGAAAACTCAACGTCGCACGAGCTTGCGGTATCCGTATCCGTGTATTCAAAAAACGGGGTGTATTTTTCGTTTATACCGGCAGGCACGGTAAGAGTTTTATTCTCAGGGGTAATAATGACCTGCGCCTCATACCAATGGCAGCCGCAGTACTTTTCAAGGAAAGCGTAAACGCCGTTTATGGTGCCCTTGTTTCCTGCGCCGCTTATTACAACTCTGTCGCTTGCGGAAGTGATGATATAGCTTCCGTCGGCACAATCCGAAAAATCAACCTCTTCCCTGTTTGTTGCGCCAACACAGATTTCATTCTCCGTTTTTTCGGCAGAATCGGCAACAACCTCAATGCTCTTACCCGTGATTGTATCAAGATAATATTTCAGCCTCTTTGCGGCATAGGCATCCGTTGCCGAAGCACCGTCACCGACAACAATCACGCTTTCGTAAACTTTGAATACGTCCTCAGCCGCAAACGCGGTAAAAGGTACCGATAATGCACCGATTAACACAGCAAGCACCACACTTAATAATTTTTTCATTGTTTCACCCCGTTATGAATAATCAGAATTCATTGTAACTTACAGTTTCCTCCATAGGTCTGTAAAGCGAGTGTCTTTCATTTGGCAAAGCATCGGGTGCAGGGTAACCCATTACAAGGAGTGCAACGGGCTCAATATTCTCAGGGATTTCAAATGCCTCACGCATCTTGAAGGGGTTAAAATGCATAACCCAGGTTGAGCCGACACCAAGCTCCCACGCCTGAAGCATCAGATGAGTTGTAACAATGCTTGCATCAACCGCTCCGCACTGCGCACCGTCGTAGGGTCGGGTCCAGCATTCGTCCTTATTGTAGCAAATCAGCATTGCACAGGGTGCATCAAAATGGCAGCGTGTGCAGTCTCTGAGCTTTGCGAGGGCTTCTTCGCTGTTGATAACGAGAATTCTCTGCGGCTGATAGTTACAGCCCGTAGGCGCAACGTGACCTGCCTCAAGAATCTTTTCAATCACCTCTTTTTCAAGAGGTTTATCCGTAAATTTACGCACCGAATATCTCTCGGTTGCAAGTTTTAAAAAATCCATAACCGCTCCTTAATTCTTTATTGTATATATAATACCATATCTTCGGTACATAATGCAACAAAAAGAAAAAGCCCTGCTCCCGTTTCCGAGAGCAGAGCCTGATTATTGATTTGTAAGACTTTAAGCTTTGGCCTTAATCTTATTTGAAGCTTTCTTCAACTGCAACCGCACAAGCAACGGTAGCGCCAACCATGGGGTTGTTGCCCATACCGATGAGACCCATCATTTCAACGTGAGCGGGAACTGATGAGGAGCCTGCAAACTGAGCGTCAGAGTGCATTCTGCCCATAGTATCGGTCATACCGTAGGAAGCGGGGCCTGCTGCCATATTGTCGGGGTGAAGGGTACGGCCTGTGCCGCCGCCGGAAGCAACGGAGAAGTAGTTAACGCCGTTTTCATTGCACCACTTCTTGTAGGTGCCTGCTACGGGGTGCTGGAATCTGGTGGGGTTGGTGGAGTTACCGGTGATGGAAACGCCTACGTTCTCAAGCTGCATAATTGCAACGCCTTCGGGAACGTTATCTGCACCGTAGCACTTAACCTCTGCTCTGGGGCCGTCTGAATAGGGAGTTTCTTCAACTACCTTTACGGTCTCTGAATAGGGGTCAAACTCAGTCTTGCAGTAGGTGAAGCCGTTGATTCTGGAGATGATCATAGCGGCGTCCTTGCCAAGACCGTTAAGGATAACTCTGAGGGGCTTAACTCTTACCTTGTTAGCGTTGAGAGCGATTTTGATTGCGCCTTCAGCTGCTGCGAAGGATTCGTGACCTGCGAGGAAGCAGAAGCACTCGGTTTCTTCAGAGAGGAGTCTCTTACCAAGGTTGCCGTGGCCAAGACCAACCTTGCGGTTGTCAGCAACGGAACCGGGGATGCAGAAGGACTGCAGACCGATGCCGATAGCGGCTGCTGCGTCTGCTGCCTTTGTGCAATTGGTCTTAACTGCGATAGCGCAGCCAACAGTATATGCCCAAACGGCGTTCTCAAAGCAGATAGGCTGAGTTTCTCTGACGATTTTGTCACAGTCAATGCCCTTTGCAAGAGTAATTTCTTTACATTCCTCTATTGAGGAGATACCGTATTCGGCAAGAACAGCGTTGATTTTGTCAACACGTCTTTCATAGCTTTCAAACAATGCCATTTTCAATTACCTCCTTAATTACTCTTTTCTGGGATCAATGTACTTAGCGGCATCTGCAAATCTGCCGTAGGTACCCATTGACTTATTGTAAGCTGTGGTGGGATCGTCGCCCTTCTTGATAAAGTCAGTCATCTTGCCGAGTGATACGAACTCGTAGCCGATAACCTGATCGTCTGCATCAAGAGCAAGTCTGGTTACGTAGCCTTCTGCCATTTCAAGGTAGCGAACGCCCTTAACCTTTGTTCCGTACATTGTGCCGACCTGTGAACGAAGGCCCTTACCGAGGTCCTCAAGACCTGCACCGACTGAAAGACCGTCATCTGAGAATGCAGACTGGGAACGGCCGTAAACTATCTGGAGGAAAAGCTCACGCATTGCGGTGTTGATAGCGTCGCAAACAAGGTCGGTATTAAGAGCCTCAAGGAGGGTCTTGCCGGGGAGAATTTCCGCTGCCATTGCTGCGGAGTGAGTCATACCGGAGCAACCGATTGTTTCAACAAGAGCTTCTTCGATAATTCCGTCCTTAACGTTAAGAGAGAGCTTGCAAGCGCCCTGCTGAGGTGCGCACCAGCCCACGCCGTGAGTGAATGCGGAAATATCCTTGATTTCATAAGCTTTTACCCATTTGCCTTCTTCGGGGATGGGTGCAGGACCGTGGTTGGGTCCTTTTGCTACGGTGCACATATTCTGCACTTCGCTGGTATAATTTATCATTGTCCTTCTACTCCTTTCAGGTAGTTAATTGACTGCTATATTATATAGCAACTTCTTACATAATTTCAACTGTGATTTTCCACAACAAATTACGTTTTACAGAAAATATTATAACCAATTCTTCTTATGCATAATCAATGCGCCTGCAACAGCTGCAACGATTGTAACAAACATAAGAGTACCAACACCCATAGTGGGTGCGAAAATAAGAACTATAACGCCTACGATAATGGGCAGGGGAACAAGCTTCCAGTGCTTTGCAAAGTAGCTTGCGGCAAGTGCGCCGAAAAGAGCGGGGAGAACCTGCTCAAATGCGGGCCTGAATGCCGAGCTTTCAGCAGTGATATAGGGAAGCACGGGTGAGAAAGCAAGCACGCCGACAGCGATGATTACCGTTGTGGTGATTGCGGAAACACCGATAGCGATTGTTGAGATAACCTCGCCCTCTTCCGTGTTTGCGCGAACCTTTGCATTTTCCATTGCGCTAAGACCGCAGGGAAGCTTGAGGTTGGTTATGTTACCTGTAACAAAGCTGAGGTAGGTGCCGCCTGCACCGAGCATGGGAACGTAGGTGATAACCTCGATAACTGCGGTTACCCAGTAGAGAAGCATAAGCTTACTGAGAACGGAAGCAAGGGTTTTAAGCTCGGGCCATACACCGAGATTAACACAAACGATTACGGGAACGCAAAGGAGCATAAGAAGCGCGCCGATGTTCCAGGTAATACCCCATCTGTGAACTCTGTCAAAATAATTTTTCTGCATAATTCTTTTCCTCCTTATCTCCACATAAAGCTTGTGATTTCAGCAGGAAGAACAGCCTCAAAGAGCATAGCTGCGCCCATACCGATGAACATACTCAGGGGCATGGTGAAGGGCTGAAGCTTATCGAGCTTGAATTTCTTGCAAAGACTTTCAAGAATAACCATTGCGATAACCGCAACGATAAGAACGCTTACGGACATAAAGCCTGCATTGTTGCCGTCTGAGGAAGTACCTGCGATTGCACGGGCAATGAATGCGGAAATAATGCCGATGAATGCTGCCGCGGAAAGAGCATCGCCGAGTTTCTTCGCACCGTCGCTCTTATTAACCGCTTCACCGATTTTGTTCTGGAGCTTCTTGCAGACGAAGGGCAGGAAAATAAGAGGAGCAATACTGCCGATAGTCATAGCCCAGGTAACGGTTGCAAACTGCTTGGGGTCTGTGATTTCGCTGCCGAGAGTGCCGCCCATTGCTTCAACAGCGGTCTGAGCAGCAGTTGTTTCATAAGCAAGGTTACCGATAACGGTAAGTCTTATCCACGGGAGGATAGTACCGAGCGCGTTGGCAAGAACGATAACCGTTGCAAGGATTGAAATTGCGGGAGCAACGGTGAAGAGAATGCTTGAAACAACGGTGTTTTTGAGTGTTTCTTTCTCAATGCCGAGTTCTTTGGCGTGCTTCCACGACTTAATGATGAAGAACAGCGACTGAGCAGTTACGAATGCAACAATGCCAAGGGCTATCGCAAGCATAACCGGACTTGTTTTGAAATCTGAAAAATCCAAAAGTTACCCTTCCTTTCGCGTGCAATAATTTAAGCACATAGTGTATTAATAATACCATATATTTTTTCTGTTGGCAATATTTAATTGAATAACTTTAAATAATATGTAAATTTTAATAAAATCCGAATGAATAACATTGAAAAACAATGTACAGAGTAATATAATTAAAGCATAAAACCAAAGGAGGATTTATTATGAAAAACTGCCCTAACTGTTCACATATTCTTTCCGATGAAGCCGTTTTCTGCTCTAAATGCGGTGCTCCGATTGCGCAGGAGCCCGTGCAACAGACCTATGCCCCCGCAGCGCCCTATGACCATACTCCGGAGTTTGACCCTGCCGATATTGCAGATAACAAAATTTTTGCAATGCTCTCATACCTGAGCATACTTGTTGTAATTCCTCTGTTTGCCGTAAAAGGCTCACCCTACACAGACTTCCACGTAAGGCAGGGGCTTAAGCTGCTCATTCTTGAAGCAGCCGCCGCAATGCTCGCCGTTTTGCTCAGCTGGACCGTTGTTTTCGCCGTCGCAGCCGTTGTTGCGGAGATTATAATCGTTGTGCTCAGCCTTATGGGCCTCTTCAGCGTGGGCAACAATCAGGCAAAGGAATTGCCGATTATCAGAAATATAAAATTTTTCAACTGATTCTTTTTGAGCCGCTGCATCTGCTCCGGCTCTTTTGAATTTTAATCTTGCCATAAAAAGATTTTAATGGTATAATGTGGCGAAAGGCGGTTCTTTTTATGGCTTTGTTTGATTTTATTACGGATGAAAAACTGCGTTCTCAGCTTGTTTTTATGGTTGAGTGCGATAAGGTCAAGAATATTTTTCGCCGCACTCTGATTACCGACGGTTCAAGGAGAGAGAACGATGCGGAGCATTCCTGGCATCTTGCTCTTTGCGCGATGATCTTTGAGGAATATGCGGCTGATGAAATCAATATGCTTAAAGTGCTTAAGATGGTCACCGTGCACGACCTTATAGAAATCTACGCAGGTGACACCTTCGCTTACGATACCGAAGGTCTCGCTTCAAAGGCTCAGCGTGAGCACGAGGCGGCAGATAAGCTCTTCGGTCTGCTTGATGCAGAGCAGTGTGAGGAATTCAGGTCTCTCTGGCTTGAATTTGAAAGCAGAGAAACTCCCGATGCACTTTACGCCGCAGCTATGGACACTATACAGCCGCTTATTCATAATTATATGACTGACGGTGCAACGTGGAAATGCGGCGTTACATCTGACAAGGTGTATGAACGCAACGCCCCCGTTAAAGCGGCAGCTCCCGGGCTCTGGCAGGTAGTTGAAGGAATTATAGAGGGCTCGGTCAAAAAGGGTATTCTTAAAAGATAAAATATAAAGAAAGGATGATACCACCATGAATCTTATCCCCATGGCAGTAAACTTTGACGGATTCCTGAACTTTGATATCAAGCTCTTTGAGTGGGTTCAAAGCCTTCAGGCAGGTTCGTTAGGCTCATTCCTCACTCCGTTTTTCAAATTCTACACAACCCTCGGTGACGAAGGAATAGTCTGGATTGTTCTCGCACTTCTCCTTCTTGTTTTCAAAAAGACAAGAAAAACAGGTATCGCAATGGGCATCGCTCTTGTTGTAATGCTTGTTCTCAACAACCTTGTTCTCAAGGAACTCGTTTTCGACCGTCCCCGTCCCTTTATGCTCGAATCTCTCGGTTCGCAGTATGACTGGTGGGCAGCAAGGTACGTATACCCTGAAATCGTTAAGGCTCCCTCCAGCCCCTCCTTCCCCTCAGGTCACACTTCATCCGCTTTCGCCTGCGCATTTGCAGTTGTTTTTGCATGGCGCAAGAAGGGCTTCAGCATTATAATGCTCGTGCTCGCCGCTCTCATGGGCTTCTCAAGACTTTACATTGAAGTTCATTACTGCACAGACGTTCTTGCAGGCGCACTCGTAGGTCTTATCTACGGCCTTATCGGCGCAGCAATTGCAGGTGTTGTTTACCCCAAAATCGAAAAGTTCATCGAAGCAAGAAAAGCTAAAAAATCCTGAGCTTTTTAATCTGAAAACCAAATAACCGCAGCCGTTACGCCAATAATAATGCGTGACGGCTGTTTTACTTTAATTGTAAAATTCTTTTTACCGTAAACAAACCGCTTGACCGCTTGCCGTTATGCGTGATATACTGTAAAATGTAAAAAAATGGGCGCTTATGTGCCCCTGCTTCTTCCAGGAGGTAAAGATTTATGAAAATGTCATTCCGCTGGTACGGTGAATCCGACCCTGTAACTCTCGAAAATATCCGCCAGATTCCCAATATGCACAGTATCGTAAGCGCTGTTTACGACGTTAAGCCCGGCGAAGTATGGCCCGAGGAAAGCCTTGCTAAAATGAAAGCTCAGTGCGAAGAAAACGGCCTCGTTTTCGACGTTGTTGAATCAATCCCCGTACACGAGGACATTAAGCTCGGCAGAGGTGAGGTTGATAAGCTTATTGAAGTTTACTGTGAAAATATCCGCCGCTGCGCAAAATACGGCGTAAAGTGCGTAACATATAATTTTATGTCCGTATTTGAGTGGACCCGCACTCAGCTTGATAAAGCGGCTCCCGACGGTTCAACCAGCCTTGTTATGTACTGGGAGCAGATGAAGGGTCTTGACCCTCTCAAGGATGATATCCACCTCCCCGGCTGGGATTCAAGCTATACTCAGGAGCAGGTAAGGGAGCTTATCTCCGCTTACGGCGAAATCGGTGAAGAAGGTCTTTGGGCAAATCTTGAGCGTTTCCTCAAGAAGGTTATCCCCGTTGCAGAGGAATGCGACGTGCGTATGGCAATCCACCCCGACGACCCGCCCTATCCCATTTTCGGCCTGCCCAGAATCATCACCTGCGAAGAGAATCTTGACAGAATGCTTGCTATTGTTGATTCACCCGCAAACAGCCTCTGCCTTTGCACGGGCTCACTCGGCTGCGCGCTGACCAACGACGTGGTAGCTATGGTACGCAAATACAGCGCTATGGACAGAATCGCTTTTATGCATATGAGAAATATCCTCGTGCTTGAGGACGGCAGCTTTGAGGAGCAGGGTCACCTTTCCTCTTGCGGAAGCCTTGATATGTATGAGATTACAAAAGCCCTTGCAGAAACAGGCTTTGACGGTTACGTGCGCCCCGACCACGGCAGAATGATATGGGGCGAAACAGGCAAGCCCGGCTACGGACTTTATGACCGTGCCCTTGGTGCAACCTACCTTAACGGACTTTTTGAAGCTTGCGAAAAAGCCTGCAAAAACTGATTGGAGGAAAACAAAATGAATATTATTTCCGAAAAAATTATGTCAATCGGCGTTGTGCCCGTAATAAAGCTCAACAATCCCGAAAGAGATGCCGTAAACCTCGCAAAGGCTCTTTGTGACGGCGGCGTTCCCGTGGCAGAGGTCACCTTCCGTGCCGCAGGCGCTGATAAGGCAATAAAGCTTATGCGTGAAAACGTGCCAGAAATGCTCGTAGGCGCAGGCACCGTGCTCACAACCGAGCAAGTTGACAAAGCCATTGAGGCAGGCGCGCAGTTCATCGTAACCCCCGGTCTTGATGAAGAAATCGTAAAATACTGCCAGAGCAAGGATATAATCATCTACGCAGGCTGCACCACCCCCACCGATTACCACACCGCATACAGACTCGGCCTTGAGGTGCTCAAGTTCTTCCCAGCAGAGCAGAGCGGCGGCCTTGCAAAAATCAAGGCAATGAGCGCTCCCTTCCCCATGTTCAAGGTAATGCCCACAGGCGGCATCTCCCTTAAGAACCTCGGCGAGTATCTCTCCTGCCCCGTTATCGCGGCATGCGGCGGCTCATATATGGTAACTGCTGACCTTATTGATAACCAGAAGTGGGACGAAATCACTGAGCTTTGCAAGAAATCGGTTGAAATTGCTAAGGAGGCAAGAAACAATGGCTAAAGCAGTAACCTTCGGCGAGATAATGCTCCGCCTTGCACCCAACGGATACTACCGTTTTTTTCAGGATGACCAGCTTCAGGCTACCTTCGGCGGCGGTGAAGCAAACGTTGCAGTTTCACTTGCAAACTTCGGCATTGACAGCTCCTACGTAACAAAGCTCCCTGCCCACGCCATCGGCCAGGCGGCTGTAAATTCGCTCAGATATTTCGGCGTTAATACCGATAAAATCGTAAGAGGCGGCGACAGAGTGGGAATCTATTTCCTCGAAAAAGGCGCTTCACAGAGAGGCAGTGTATGCATTTACGACAGAGCACACTCCGCTATTCAGGAAGCCGCTCCCTCCGATTTTGACTGGGATGCAATTTTTGAGGGTGTTGACTGGTTCCATTTCACAGGTATCACCCCTGCCCTCGGCGCAAATCTTGTTGAAATCTGCGAGCAGGCTTGCGTTGCCGCTAAGGAAAAGGGCGTTAAAATCTCCTGCGACCTCAATTACAGAGGCAAGCTCTGGACAAGGGCTGAGGCAAGAGAAGCTATGACAAAGCTTTGCAAGTACGTTGACGTATGTATCTCCAACGAAGAGGATGCAAAGGACGTTTTCGGCATTGAAGCGGAAAACACCGATATCTACGGCGGCAAGCTCAACAAAGAGGGCTACAAATCCGTTGCAAAGCAGCTTGCTGACAAATTCGGCTTTGAAAAGGTTGCAATAACTCTGCGCTCCTCCATTTCCGCAAGTGACAACGACTGGGCGGCAATGCTCTATGACGGTGAGAATTACTGCTTCTCCAAGGAATATCACCTGCATATCGTTGACCGCGTAGGCGGCGGCGACAGCTTCGGCGCAGGCCTCATCTACGCTCTTCTCAGCGGCAAGGGCACTCAGGATGCAATTGAATTCGCAGTTGCGGCATCCGCTCTCAAGCACTCAATTGAGGGTGACTTCAACCGCGTAAGCGTTGCAGAGGTTGAAAAGCTTGCAGGCGGCGACGGCTCAGGCAGAGTTCAAAGATAAATAAAAGCTTGAAAACAAACAAAATTGAGGGCTGTCTCAATAAGATGAAGAAGCCGTTTTCTTCCGATGGCAGGCGTATACAAATACGTCGAATCGGAAAAAGCGGCTAAAAAGAAACATAAAATTAAAAATCAAAGCTTTACGCAATAATAAAATTGGCTTGTGCAGGATTTGTTCCCGTACAAGCCGATTATTATTTATATTTGTTTCTTTTGGTCTTCGCTTAGTGAGACAGCCCCTGTTTCAATTCCCAGCGCTGCTGCATTATGGCGCAGGGTGCGCCTTTTTTCGTTTTTGCGTAAAATACGGTAAGCAAGGAGCCGTCTGAAAGCTCAACCGTGGTGGGATATCCCAAATCGTCGCTCGGGAATCCGTCACAGATAACGTGACCCGTACTCCAGCTTTCGCCGCCGTCCGTGCTGAGCATAGCTCTTATGCCGTAAGGCTGCTCGCGGTAACCGTAAGCACTTATCAGCACTCCCGATGAATGTTCAATTATATGGGCAGGCGCGCCGCCGTTATCCGGCATAAGCCTTTCGGGCTTGGTCCAGGTTCTGCCGTTATCATCGGATATGCTCTGATAAAGAGTGAAATTCTGCTCTGTTCTGAAATGGCAGATAATTCTGCCCGATGAAAGCTGAAAAGCATAGGGCTCGTTGGAGTGGAGCATCTCGCCTTTCTCGTTGTATGCTTTTCCTATCGTTCCCACCTTGGTCATTGTTCCGTCGGGCGAAACGGTATAGGCAAAAATCATTTCCTCTCCCTTGTTGAAGGCATCGTCACACCGGAAGGCTGCGCCGACCCAGAGAATTTCGGAATTTTTCAACTCAATGGGTCCGTGCGGCGAGGTTACGGGGCTTACGTGAAACTCACCGAAGCTTTTGCCGCAATCCGTGCTTATTTTAAAGGTTGAACCGAGCACTTTCTTTTCTTCCTCAGGTGAAACGGTATCAAGATAATCCGCAATATATTTCCCGTTTTCATCGCCATCCTCAAGATTGCTTTGATTACATTCCCTCTGAAACTCAACGGTATTGTTGAAAGACGTGAGAATAAGTCCGCTTTCTCCGAAGGTGCAAAGCCCTGCGTCTCTGTCATCAAGCACGGTATCAATAACTGCCGTGGGTGCAGTGTAGGATTTTCCCTCATCGTCGCTAAAAGCAATAACAGCTTTGCCGAACGGGCACACGTGGTAAAGCCTGAAGCCCGAAGCGGCAACGGCAATCCTTGAATCCTGAAGTCTTTTTGCAGTTGGCCAGCCAAAATAATTGTGCTTTTCTCCCGTGTTTGACATTATGATTTCAGGCTTGCCGACAGGTTCAATTCTCATTTGCTCAACCCCTCTGAGTGTTTTTCAATAAAATAATACAACAAAGTCCTGCGCTTTTCAAGTGAGTATTAAATATTGATTTTCAGGCGGAAATGTTGTATATAAATATGTATGGAGTTGATTTGAATGATTTACGTATGCTCAGACCTGCACGGATATCCTATTGAAAAATTCAAGGATTTTCTTAAAAGCACGGGCTTTTCAAAAGACGATTTTTTATATATCCTCGGTGACGTTATTGACCGCGGACCCGACGGAGTAAAATATCTTAAATGGCTTCTCTCTATGCCGAACGTGCAGCTTCTCCTCGGCAACCACGAAGCGATGATGCTTGCCTGCCGCTTCCTTTTTGAAGAAATCACCGAGGATTCCATAAGCAATCTCACCGGCACAAAGCTCAACACTTATTCCGTATGGGTTGCAAACAGCGGCGGTGTTACCGTAAATGCACTTTCAGGTATGAGGGATAAAGAAATACAGTACATCCTTGAGTATCTTGAAGATGCACCGCTTTATGAAACGGTTTCCGTCAACGGCAGGGATTTTCTTCTCACCCACAGCGGCCTGAAAAATTTCAGGGCGGATAAAAAGCTTACCGAATACACGGCGGATGATTTTATATGGAACCGCCCCGATATCGACACAAGGTACTTTGAAGGTATAACCTGCATTTTCGGGCACACTCCAACCGTGATTTTCGGCGATGAGCACAGAGGAAAAGCCGTTAAAACCGACACGTGGATTGACGTTGACGCAGGTGCCGCGCTCGGGCTTGATCCCATGATTCTGCGCCTTGACGATATGAAGGAATTTTATATGGAATAATATAACGGATGCCTGCCAAAAATCAGCAGACACCCGTTTTTTTACTTTTTCCTTCCCTTGAAATCCGCTTCTATTCTTTTCTTCCAGCCTGAGCTGATGGGTCTGCTTTCACGCATACAGCTTATTGTTTCGCTTACAACCTCATAATTAAGCCTTGTTCCCTCGGAGTCGCTGTGGTAATTAACCGCTCTGTCCGCTCCTATACCGTAACGCGCGGCAGTTTCAACGGCATCAATATTTGCACCGATGAAAAGGAACTCCCAGCCGTATTTCTCTTTCTGGCGCTCAATCATCGCCTTTACCTTTTCGCTTGTGTATCTGCGGCTTGCGTTCTCCATTCCGTCGGTTGTGATAACAAACATCGTGTGCTCGGGCACGTCCTCTGCCCTTGCGTACTTGTGAACGTTGCCGATATGGTGGATTGCACCGCCTATTGCATCAATAAGCGCAGTGCAGCCTCTTACGGTGTAATCCTTATCCGTCATAGGCTTTATTCCGCTGAGTGCCACTCTGTCGTGAAGCACCTCGGATTCGTTATCAAAAAGCACGGTTGAAACGTAGCATTCGCCGTCCTTTTTGCGCTGCTGCTCAATCATAGAGTTAAAGCCGCCGATTGTATCGCTCTCAAGCCCTGCCATTGAGCCGCTTCTGTCAAGGATAAATACGAGTTCTGTCAAATTCTTCTTCATTGTGTTTTCCTCCAAAAAAAATAATGTGACTGCTTGGTTTCTCAACCTTACAACCACATTATAGAGGTTTATTCAATTGAAATGGTCGCTTCGCAGGCGACAAATTACTTACCCGCCTTTTCAGCCCAATCTTTTTCTTTGAAGCCTGTGAGAACAAAGTCATTCCCTATAAGCAGAGGTCTTTTAACAAGCATACCGTCGGTTGCAAGCAGGGCGAGCATCTCCTCCTCACTCATTGCGGGAAGCTTGTTTTTTAAATCCATTGATTTATAAAGCAAACCGCTTGTGTTGAAAAATTTCTTAATCGGCAGACCGCTCTTTTCATACCATTCCCTGAGCTCTTCAAGAGTGGGATTCTGCGTTTTTATATCCCTTAAAGTATATTCGATCTTGTTTTCATCAAGCCATTTCTGCGCCTTCTGACAGGTGGTGCATCTGGGATAACAAATAAAATTAATCATATTTTCACGCTCCTAACAAACTCTGGTCAAACGCAAACAGCGCCTCGTTTATTTCATACACGTCATAAATTCCGCGCGATATGAAATACTCGATTATTATATCAAACTTATTACTGTGTGACAAAGCATAGCCCGCTTTTTTGAGCATATCCTCGGTTTCTTCAAGATTCAGTTCAAGTGCTACGGCGAAAGCTATTGCCGTAGCCTTTTTGGGCTTATAGTTGATATCGCCGCGGATTTTGGAAAACAGCTTACGGTCAATATTGGCCTTTTTGTAGCACTGAGCATCCGTCATTCCTTTTTCATCAATTTTGCGCAGAAGCATCTGTGAAAAGCTTTCATCAATACTTTCAAGCCTGCTGCCAAGGTCACTCTGCGCCACAGAAAAGCAGAAATCAGGTATCACTACCGATGCTTCCGCCACGGTCTCCTTTGCTGTTCTGCGGGAAAAAGAATTCAATCTTCTTCTGTTTTTCCTTAAATCCGAGTGCTCGTCAACGTAACGGTCGTCAATATACTGCCTGATATCCGTGAAAAGCTTTTCGCTTATCTGAAAAGCGGATTTATCGAAAACAACAATATACACAGTCATATCGTTTTCAAGCAGAAAAGCGCCGATAGTATCCATGGCAACCCTGAGTGCCTGCGCCTTGGGGTATCCGTAAACTCCCGATGAAATAAGCGGAAATGCAACACTCGCGCAGCCGTTTTCCTTTGCAAGCTCAAGCGCAGAATTATAGCAGGATTCGAGCAGCTCCCTTTCGCCGCACTTTCCGTTTTGCCACACGGGACCCACGGTGTGAATGACAAATCTGCACGGCAGATTGTAAGCTCCCGTGATTTTCGCTTTGCCCGTTTCGCAGCCGCCGAGGGTCTCGCATTCTTCAAGAAGCCCCTTGCCTGCAGCACGGTGAATACTGCCGTCAACCCCTCCGCCTCCGAGCAGAGTGGAATTTGCGGCATTGACTATTGCATCAACCTGCATTTTCGTTATATCGTTTCTTACTATTTCAAGCGGCATAATATCACCTATCCGTTAAGTATCGGGAAGCCGTCGGCATCCCACAAAACCTTTCTTTTCCTTGCGCTTCTGCACGGGTCATACAACGGATCGTTGCCGGCATATCCGCACCTGCCGCAGAAGCACTCTTCATCCCGTGAATGATAGATAAAAATCCACTCGCCGTTTTCATCCTTTACGAATGAATTGTGGCCCGGACCGTACTCGCCCTCAAGGTCTGCGGAGGTGAGCAGAGGTCTGTCAAGCTTGGTCCAGCTTTCAATACTCATCAGATCCGAATTCTCATCCGCATACATAAGCCCTATGCAGTATTCGGGACCCGTGGCACTCGCGGAAAACGCAAGAAAAACTCTGCCGTTGTGAATCATTACGGCTGCCCCCTCGTTTACGGGGATATTCACCCTCTCCCAGTCATACTCGGGCTTTGTGAGAAGCATTGCAGGGGTAACGGTCTGCCACGGTCTGTCAGGCTCAATACGGGCAAGGTATACGTTGGAGTTGCCGCCGTTCTGCGCCCAGGCAACGTAATGACTTCCCCTGCACTCAAAATGAGTCATATCAAGCGAAAATCCCCTGAATGAAAATCCGTCACCCTCGCAGGCTGTAAACTTGCCCAGGTCTTCCCACGGGTCGTTGTAAGGGTCTTTGCCTTTACACACAATAATGTGGCAGTCAATATCCCACACGTTATCCGCGCTTCCGCTTGCCGCAAAAAGCACGTACCACTTGCCGTTTATCTCGTGGATTTCGGGCGCCCAGATGTATCGGAATGCGGTGGAGCAATTCTTTTCATCCCATATCACCTTTTCCTCTGCCGTTGCAAGAGCATCAATGGAATCGGCGCGGCGAAGGATTATTCTGTCGTATCCCTCGGGGTCATCCTTTCCGTACATAGGATAGGATGCGGTAAAGTAAAACGTACCGTCAGCCGAGCGCATTACAAACGGGTCCGCCCTGTCTTTTATAAAAATTTCTGTTTTTGCGCTCATTGTGTCACTCCCTTTTACGCTTCACGCAAAACATATTCATAATAATTATACATTATTTTTCCCGCGTTGCCAAGTACACAGTAAATCTCTTACAGCAAAAGCAGCAATGTATTATTAATTTTTTTAAATCTACTGTACAAAAGAAAAAAATAGTAATAAAATATATTTGTATGTAAATTTATCACCTCGGGGAGGGCTATTGATGAAAAGAATTTTCATTTTGCTGATATCAATTGTGGTTTTACTCTCAGGTCTTACCGCCTGCACTGCGAATAACAGCCAAGCCGATGTTTCTGATATCAGCAGCAAAACACACGTTGCGGATTTTGCAGATTCCAAAGTCGGCTCGGTTGCAGGCTCGGTGCAATCGGAAACACTCAAACGTATCCTGCCCGATGCTCATCACTCGGATTTCAACTCCACTTCCGATGCCGCTATGGCGCTTTCTTCAGGAAAAATTGACGCTTTTTCTACGGAAAATTCGGTTTACTGCGCAATGCTCTGGGAAGGCCTTGCATTCAAAAGAGTTGAAGAAGCAGTTGACGTAAGCGATTACGGATTTATCCTCGGCAAGGGGATGAATCCCGCACTCCTTGAAGAGCTCAACACGTTTATTGATGAATGTAAAGATAACGGCAAACTCACCGCTCTCAAGAAAAAGTGGTTTTCATCCGCAGAGCCTGCAGAGTTTGCAGAGTATGAAAACCTCAGCAATGCAAACGGCACTCTCAAGATTGCAATAAGCTGCGAGCAAAAGCCCTTTGCTTATATAAAAAACGGCAGCTATGCAGGCTTTGACGTTGAGTTGCTTATTGCTTTTGCGCAGGAATACGGCTACGGTGTGGAATTCATCGAATCCTCATTTGACGGAATCCTCTCAGGTGTTCAGAGCGGAATATACGATATCGGCGCTTCGGGTGTCACAATCACCGAAGAGAGAAAGGAAACTCTGGATTTTTCAGAGAGCTATTATTCGGATGACCTTGTGCTTGTTGTAAATTCGGGCAGTGCCGCAAAAAGCCTTGACAGCTTCAAGGATGCAACCCTCGGTGTTATAGTAGGTTCAATATACGACGGTTACTCAAGGGAGCTTTTTCCCGATGCAACCATTGATGCATATCAATCCTTCCCCGACCTTTTCCAGTGCATAAAGCAGGGCAAGGTTGACGGTTTCCTTCTCGATACTCCCAACTACAACGCCGCAAAAAGAACGGATAAGAATCTTTCTTACATCAGCATCCCGGGTTATAACGTAGAGATAGGCTACGCCTTCGGCAAGAACGATAAGGGCAATGAGCTTCAGGCGCAGATGAACGAATACCTTGACTCCCTTCGTGCCGACGGTACTCTTGATGCAATATGGGATGAATGGTGCGGCGAGGTTGAGCCGACAGAAAATATTGAAATCCCCGATTTATCCGCAAACGAAAAAGAGCTTAAAATAGCGCTCGACTCATCAAGAAAGCCTTTTGTTTATATGCTCAACAATGAGTACGCAGGCTTTGAGGTTGAAATTCTCTATATGTTCTGTGAAAAATACGGCTACAACCCCAAGCTTGAGGACGCGCAGTGGACCGCAGGCGTTGCAGGACTCAAGGAGGGTAAATACGACGTTGTTTCCTGCGGTATTTACATAACGGAAGAGCGCAAGGAGAGCGTTAATTTCTGCAACCCATATATGATTGCAGATATCATAATGGTTACCTATGAAAACGAGGAAAGCGGCGCAGGCTTCCTTGAATCAGTCAAAGAGAGCTTTGAAAAAACCTTTATCCGTGAGGACAGATGGAAGCTTATAGCAGAGGGCGTTGCCGTTACTCTCATAATCAGCTTCTTTTCCGTAATCGGAGGCACGGTTTTCGGCTTCCTGTTCTATATGCTTTCGCGTTCAAAAAACAAATTCGTTTCACTCTTCACAAAAAAAATCGCAAAGGTTTATTCCGTAATCATTTCGGGCACTCCCACGCTCGTCGTGCTTATGATTCTCTTCTATATCGTGTTTGCAAAATCCGATATAAGCGGAATAATCGTTGCAATAGCAGGCTTTATTATGACCTTCAGCTCCTTCGTTTTCGGTCAGCTTGACGCAACCGTGGAAAACGTTGATAAGGGGCAGACCGAAGCAGCTTACGCTCTCGGCTACAGCAGGAACAAGACCTTCTTCAGAATCGTTCTGCCTCAGGCGCTCAAAATGTTCATCCCCGCTTATACGGGCGAAATTGTAGGTCTTATAAAGGCAACCTCCATTGTAGGCTACATTGCCGTAAACGACCTTACAAGAATGGGCGATATCATCAGGAGCAACACCTACGAGGCATTCTTCCCCCTTATCGCCGTAGCGGTTATTTACTTTGCTCTTACCTGGGGCGTTGCAGGGCTTCTCAGCATCGTAAAAAGAAAGATTGACCCCAGAAAAAGAAAGAACAAAAACATTCTGAAAGGAGTAGTAAGATGATAAAGATAAGCCATTTAAGAAAAGAATATCCCAACGCTACCCCTCTCAAGGATGTAAACGTTGAGATAAACAGGGGCGACGTTATATCAATTATCGGCCCTTCAGGAACGGGTAAATCAACCCTCATAAGATGCATAAACAAGCTTGAAACCCCCACCTCGGGCGAAATCTGGGTGGACGGCAACTGCATAACAAGCAAAAAATGCGATATCAATAAGGTGAGGCAGAAGATGGGTATGGTTTTCCAGTCCTTCAACCTGTTCAACCACAAAAACGTTATTGAAAATATTATGGCGGCGCCAATGGATTTGCTCGGCAAATCCAAGCAGCAGGCTTACGATGACGGTATGCAGCTGCTTCGCACCGTAGGTCTTGCAGATAAAGCCTTCAACTATCCCGATGAACTCTCAGGCGGTCAGAAACAGAGAATTGCCATTGCAAGAACTCTTGCCATGAATCCCGAAATCATTCTGTTTGACGAACCCACCTCAGCCCTTGACCCCACTATGGTAGGCGAGGTTCAGGCGGTAATAAAGGAGCTTGCAAACAAAGGGCTTACAATGATGATTGTAACGCACGAGATGCGCTTTGCTAAAGAGATTGCAAACAGAGTTTTCTATATGGACGAGGGCGGCATTTACGAGGACGGCACTCCCGAGCAGATTTTTGAAAATCCGCAAAGAGAAAAAACCGCACGCTTTATAAAGCGCATCAAGGTGTTTGAAAATCTCATCACTTCAAAGGATTTCGACTTTATCGGCTTCAACACAAGCCTTGAGGAATTCGGCAGAAGATGCGGCATTTCGCAAAAATCCATTTACCGTATGCAGTCTGTTTTTGAGGAGCTCTGCGTGCAGATTATCCTTCCTGAGCTTTCAAAGGATTTTTCGCTCAACATTACAGCCGAATACTCGCAGGAGGATGACAGTATCGCCGTGCAGATAAGATACAGCGGCAAGGCATTCAATCCCTTGGATTCGGACAATATCCTTTCCCTCAAGCTTGCTCATAATGCGGCGCAAAGCATTGAATATATGCCCTGCAATGATGAAGAATTCACCAATCTTCTGATTGCAAAAATCAAATAACATAAGCGAGGAATTAATATGAATATCAACAAAACAGTTAACGCAACCGAACTCACCGTAGCCCTTGAGGGCAGACTTGATACCGCAACCGCTCCCGCACTTGAAGCCGAGCTCAATCAGAGTCTTTCTGGAATCACAAAGCTTGTGCTTGATTTTTCCGCTCTCGAATACCTCTCATCAGCAGGTCTGCGTGTGCTCCTTTCGGCGCAGAAAACAATGAACAAGCAGGGTGAAATGATTGTTAAAAACGTCAACGAAACAATCAACGAAATCTTCGAGGTTACAGGCTTCTGTGACGTGCTGACCATTGAATAATCAAGAGATTATGAATAAGAAAAAACGAAACATTTCTGCCGCTTTCAGACGCTGGCTGCTGGTGCTTGTTGTTATTGCTTTCCTTGCAACCACCGCTTTTCTGTGGGTTTCGCAAACCAAAATTTCGCAGAATAACGCGGTGAGTCTGCTGAAGCTCAACATTTCCGACGTAAGGGAAGATATCATTGACGCGTCTGACGAAAATCTCCTGAGGCTTACTCATCAGATTGCGGATGACCTTAACAGTGCCCCCGCCATAACCTCCGAGTTGCTCAAAGAGCTTACCGCAAAATACGACGTTACCGAAATCAACCACATCAACGCTGACGGAATAATCGTTGCAAGCACTTACCCCGATTTTCTCAATTACGATATGAGAAGCGGTGAGCAGTCTGCAGAGTTTGCCGTTTTGCTTTCGGGTGAAACGGAATATATCCAGAGCTATCAGCCCGTTTCTTACGATGCATCCATTTACCGCAAATACGGCGGTGTTACCCTTGAGGACGGAGGATTTGTTCAGGTTGGCTACGGCGCTCAGCGTTTTCAGAAGGATATTGACGAATTCGTTGTGGGTGTAACACGCAACCGTCACGTAGGCGAGGGCGGCTCAATCATTATAGTTGACGAAAACTGGAATATCGTAAGCGACCGTTACGGCAACGAGGGTAAAAACCTTGACGTTACGGGATTGTGGATAGACACTGCCGAAACCGCAGAGAATCAGGCGTTTGTTGCCGAGGTTTACGGCAAAGCCTGCTACTGTATGCATCAGCTAACGGAGGGCTACCGCATAGTTGCCGTTATGCCGAGGAGTGAAGCGGCGCTTTCGCGCAACGTTTCCGTTGGTGTTACAACAATAATGCAGATTATTGTTTTTGCGGCGCTTTTCATTCTGATTTTCGCGCTCGTGAAAAAGCTTGTTGTTGATAACATCTACAAGGTGAACGATTCCCTTTCATCCATAACTCAGGGTAATCTTGATACGGTAGTTGACGTGCGCTCGCATACGGAATTCGATGCTCTTTCGGACGATATCAACTCCACCGTAAACACGCTGAAAAAATATATCTCCGAAGCAGAGGCAAGAATTGATGCCGAGCTTGCGTTTGCAAAAGCCATTCAGCATTCGGCTCTGCCGTCAGTATTTCCGCCCTATCCCAACAGAAAAGATTTTGATATAAACGCCACTATGCACACCGCAAAGGAAGTCGGCGGCGATTTTTACGATTTCTATTTTGTTGACGACGACACTCTCGCGTTTCTTGTTGCCGACGTTTCGGGCAAGGGAATACCTGCGGCGATGTTTATGATGACTTCAAAAGCCCTGCTAAAAAGCTATGCGGAATCGGGTATGAGCGTTGAAGAGGTGTTTACGGTTGCAAATGAAAAGCTGTGCGAGGGCAACGATGCAGGTATGTTTGTTACCGCGTGGATGGGTCTTCTCAACACGAAAACAGGCCTTATCACCTTTGCAAACGCAGGGCACAATCCTCCCCTTGTAAAGCACGCGGATTCATCCTTCACTTATCTCAAATCAAAACCGGGCTTTGTGCTTGCAGGTATGGAGGGTATACGCTACCGCAAAAATGAATATCAGCTCAATAAAGGCGATGTAATCTACCTTTATACCGACGGTGTTACAGAAGCGATGAACAAAGATAACGCACTTTACGGCGAAGACCGTCTGCTTGACGTGCTTTGCGCAAACGCTGCTTCCGACACGCAGGCAATCTGCGACGCAGTCAAGGCGGACGTTGATTTATTCGTAGGTGAAGCACCCCAGTTTGACGATATCACTATGCTTTGCCTGAGATTCAACGGGGAGGATAACAAATGAAAGAGTTGACACTTGCCGCAACCGTTGAAAACATTGACGCCGTTACGGATTTTGTGAATGAACAGCTTGAAGCTGTTGACTGTCCCCTGAAAGCGCAGATGCAGGTGGATATTGCGATTGATGAGCTTTTCGGCAATATTGCCCATTATGCATACGCACCCGCAACGGGAGATGCCACGGTAAGGGTTGAAATTGAGGAAAATCCTCTTGCGGTTACCCTGACTTTTACCGACTGCGGAACACCCTACAATCCTCTCACTCAGGCAGACCCCGACGTAACACTCTGCGCCGAAGAGAGGCAGGCAGGCGGACTCGGTATTTTTATGGTAAAGAAAACAATGGACGAAATGAAATATGAGTATAAGGATTCAAAAAATATACTCACAATCCGCAAAATTTTAAATTAACAGCACAAAAGCCCGGAAACCTTGATTTTAAGGTTTCCGGGCTTTTAAAATTTTAACCGGTTATTATTTCTTTATCAACTTTGCCGATAAAGAGATTGTCCTCCACCGTCAATACGGAGGCATCGGGATTTTCGCAAATGATGCCGTAGCTCGGCGAATCGGTCTCTTCAGTAGCAATAAACGCATTGCCCTTTACCGTGATACCGTACACCATCGGGCGGAAGATTATATATCCTCTGCTTTTTCCGTCGGTGCCCGAGGGACCGTCAAAAATATTGTTTTCAATAAGAATATTGTGATGGTCAATATCACCGTGATGGCCCACTGCAGGGAATCCCGCACACTTGAAGATATTATTTCTTATTACAATATTGCGGCAGGGAGTATCGTCGCTTTTGAAATCTATAAGCCTGCCGTCGCAGTTGTATACAGGTCCGTAGGAACCGTGGCGCGCCATATCGAGCTGAACCTGCTCGTTGTAAAGGCCCTCGTTGATATAGGTATAGGTAGGTCCGTCAAAAACGCAGTTCTGTACAGTGGCATTCTGAGTGCCGTTTATCTCTATAAAGTGCCAGTGTGCGCAGTTGACAAAACGGCAATTCTCAATTGTGATATTGTTGCAATGAACGGTGTTTACAAGCGTTGAGTGTTCGGTGGTGTTTGAGTTACCGTCAAACGTGCCGCCTGAAATAACAACGTCGTGAGTTCCGTCATACTCTCCCCACTCAGGCTCCGAATGGGAGGCGAGCAGATATCGCGTCATAGGAGTGCTTTTATCGTCTCTGAGAACGGTTGCCTTATCCGAAAACTTAAGGTGCTGGTTTGAATAGAAAATCAGCGCCGCAGAAACAAGATAAGTTCCATCGGGGAAATAAACCGTTCCGCCGTCCTTTACCTCATCAATGCAAGCCTGCAAGGCTTTTGTATCGTCGTGCACACCGTCTGCATACACGTTTTTATTATCCCTTACGTTTACAAATTTCATTTTTCCACCCCTGTTCGATGCGATTTACGTTTTTACAGAGTTGAACCGAAATCGGTAACGATTGACTGACCCGTAATTGCACGGGATTCGTCTGAAGCGAAGAAGAGAAGCATATTTGCAACATCCTCGGGCTGGCAGGGCTGAACCTTAAGATCGTTGTGCTTCATCATCTGTCCGAAGATATTCATATCCATATTTGCAGGGTTCATTCCCGCAACCATCGGAGTTACGATTGTTCCCGGGCAGAGCGCATTGCAACGGACGTTTGTTCCTGCAAAGCGGAGCGCCGTGTGGCGCGTAATGCCCAGAACCGCTGCCTTTGATGCAACA
>JAZNUP010000061.1:0-1611 GCA_045592385.1 Acutalibacteraceae bacterium | reverse complement strand
TGATGCATTTATGCAGAGCCTTAAGGAAAAAACCGCTCAGGCAATAATTGCTGCGTATGAAGCAAGAGAAAACGGCAGGCTTTATTTCGGTACAGCTGAGGCTCAGGGTATGCAGGCTGATACAAGAACTCCCATTGATTACGATGCTACGGTTACAAGCATCCGCTTTTCACCCGAAAACGGATGTGACGATACATACATTGTCAATTATGCCTGCCACGCTGAAATGCTTGGAGCAAAAACAACCGTGGTAAGCGCTGATTTTCCTGCATATATGGCAAAAGAGATTGATGAAAAAACAGGCGGCGCAAACGTTATGTTTATCAACGGCGCAATCGGAGGTCTGATTTCGGGCGATAAGCTTGAGGATGTGCTGAGAAACCCCGATTTTGATTGTCTCGCCTATACAAAGCAATACGGAAAAGACGTGGCAGCTCTTGTTCTCTCAACCGATAATGAAAAGGAGCTTGCACCTCTTATTAATATTAAGAGTCAGGCTGTAAGTGTTGCGTGTGACAATACCGCTCTTCTGCTTGCCCGTTTCATAGGCGTGCTCAACAATGACGTTGAAAAAACAGCTTTCAACAAGGTTGCAATTATAAGTGAAGTTTCATATATGGAGCTCGGAAATAATCAGGTTGGCATTTATATGATTCCCGGTGAATTATCTCCTGAACTGGAGAGCGGCAATTTCTTCACAGCAGAGGAATCTCCTCTCGGTGTCGCGGCGGATTATAAGGTGCTCTCCGAAATGTCCGATTGTGAACACAACTTTGTACTAGGACTGTGTAACGATGAAATAGGATACATAATCCCCGAAAATGATTTTGTGCTTCACGAGTGGCTGCCTTATTTCAATATTCCTTATGATGATTTTGAAAGAAAGCATTATGAGGAAACCAATTCCGTAGGTCCTCAGACGGCAGGAATCCTGCTTGATGCTATGGATAAGCTTATTTTATCGGCAAAATAAATGAGGTATTAAACCGTTTATGGCGGTTTATATAAAAACTGATGTCAAAGTAAAAGAAAGGATGAAAGAAATGGGAAAATTCGTAGTTAAGGAAACAGCAACAGGTTTTAAGTTTGACCTCAAGGCAGGCAACGGAGAAGTTATTGCAACCTCCGAAGTTTACACAACAAAAGCAGCTTGCCTTAACGGTATTGCAAGCGTAAAAACAAACTGCGTCGGTGACGTTCAGGACCTTACTGTTGAACCCGTTGCAGATGTTAAGCATCCCAAGTTTGAACTTTACACTGACAAAGCAGGTGAATTCCGCTTCAGACTTAAGGCGAAGAACGGCGAAGTTATTGCCGTATCTGAGGGTTATAAGGCAAAAGCAAGCTGTGAAAACGGAATTGCAAGCGTTAAAAAGAATGCTCCTGAGGCTGAAGTTGAAGAATAATATCAGCTATTGAAGGATAATAAAATTGCAATGGCTTGCGCGGATATTGTCCCGCGCAAGCTGTTTTAATGCTTAAGCAAAAGACAACCCCCGGTACAGCCGGGGGCAAAAAAGACTTCAGTAAAGCCAAAACGGGCGAGCTCAAAGCAAGCCCAAAAGGAATGGAAGAAAATTAAACCTCCAAATATAATAGTAGTGGTTTGGC
>JAZNUP010000060.1:0-2508 GCA_045592385.1 Acutalibacteraceae bacterium | reverse complement strand
CACAGAACGAAAATACTTCGAAATGATTTTACTGTCGGGTACAGTAAGAAGGGCGGCTTTGCCACCGAGAAAGAAGCATTGGAAAGCAATGCGCTGATGGAGGCAGAGTTTGAGGCAAAACGTAAGGCAATGAGCGTGAAGAACCGTACAAGCATAACCTTGCTGGATTATCTTGCTTATTGGTTCTATCAGGTGGAGGTGCCGAGGATCTCATCATCAACACGCATGGTGTGGGAGATCGTGTTCACCGACATTCTGAAACCGCATATAACGGATATCAAGCTGGCACATTGTACGGTTGAGTATTACGACACGCTGCTTGAAACGGCATCGGCATATTCTCAATCCGCCGGCAACAAGGCAAGGGAGTTTTTGTATAACGCTCTTAAAACGGCGGTGAATGACGGTTATCTTCAAAGCAACCCGATTGAAAGCACAAAGCCCTATCCGCGCGGCAAGCCGAAAATCACTATTCTCTCAAAAGCGGAGCTTAAAAAGCTGATGGTAGAAGTCAGTAAGTCGAATTGGCTGCTTGAAGTAATGTTGGCGTTATTTTGCGGCTTACGCAAGGGTGAAATCTACGGATTAAAGTTTTCGGATTTTGATACAGAAAAGGAAACCGTCAAAATTCAAAGACAGGTAACGCAGGAATATCACTTCAACGAGGAAGGCAAGAGAATCGGTCAGAAGCCCTCTGAAAAGCCGCCAAAGACCGAAAACAGTTACCGTACACTCCGTGTGCCGTCGGTCATAATAGCAGAGTTAGAGAACCGCAGAAAGCTGATAGAAGCCAACAAGGAGAAAAGGGGGGATGCGTATATTGACAATGATTATATTTGCTGTCAGAAAAACGGCGAATCCTCCAGTATGTCTGCAATCAACATAGCACTTAACAAGGCTTGTAAGAAAAGTGGTGTCCGTCAGGTATCCGTTCATTCCTTCCGTCACATTTATGCAACCGTTCTTCTGGAGCGCGGTGTGCCGCTTGCGAAGATATCCGCACTGCTCGGTCACAGCTCTATCCACACGACCTTTGAATATTACTGCGAGGTAATTGACGAGAGTGAAAATATCAAAACCTATATCGATGAGACCTTCTCGGCCGGGGAGGAGCAGGATGACGTTTGAAAGCTATGTAGAATGGAAGATAAGCGATGCTCTGAAAATCAAGGATAAATACGGCTATAGGGTTACACTCATATATGCGGACGGAACAAAAAAGGTGCAGCAGAAAAGTGGTTTCAAGAGCGAACGTGAATGTAAAAAGGCAAGGGATGCCACGGTTGCCAAGCTGTATAACGGCAGTTATATCGTAAACGAGGATATTACCCTCAAAGACTTTTTAGAATGCTGGGTAAATGACGTTGTGGTGAAGATGAAAGCCAGTACCTATCGGAACTTTACGAGAATGATACGCTGTCACATCAATCCTAAAATCGGCAATATTAAACTTGCAGAGTTGACCAAAGGACATCTGACTGCCTTTTATACGGAAATCTGCAATCGCTCTTACGATGATGCACGCCGTTGCCGCGTGGTTTTGAAACTAAGCCTTCGCTATGCTGTCGGTAAAAAGTTGATTCCCGAAAGCCCTGCTGAGAATCTTCTGCTCCCAAAACAGGACAAGAAGAAAACGGAGTACCACACCATAACCATTAAACCGGAGCAGACACTTACGGCTGAGCAGTTGAGATTACTGATTGATAAAAGCAAGGACACGCCAATTTATCTGTTTATCCTGTTTGCCGGTCTTATGGGGATGCGTAAGGGTGAGATCATCGGACTTAAATACTCTGATATCGATTATGCAAAGCAGCTATTACCGTTCAGCGGCAGTTGGGTGAGGAAATCGTTGTAGATCCCGAAACCTCGGAGCACAAGATTCTGAAAAAGCAGGAGATTACGCCGAAAACTAAATCAAGTACACGTGTATTGGATATTCCCGATATGGTTTTCAATGCAATTATTGAGGAACGCAAGAAGTATGAAGCCAACCGCAGACGAAGATCGACTACATTTCAGGATTTGGATTTTATAGTTTGCTCGTCCTACGGCAGACCGAGAAGTTCGGGTTATGCATCACCGCTGTATAAAAAGCTCCTGCGTGAAAACGGTTTGCCGGACATACGCTTTCACGACCTGCGGCACACCTTTGCAACGCTATTGCTGAAAAAAGACATTGATCTGAAGGCGATATCCAACGCACTCGGACATTCTAAAAGCATTATTTCGATGGATGTATATGGTGATAATCAGCAGATCATTGCTGATGGCGTTGAGGAAATCATTCCTTTCATCCATGAGATAATGCCCGAGGACGTGCTTGCACATTTGGAGGAAGGGCAGGAAAAACAGCGTGTGAATTTCGAACCGGATATCTGTTTTCCGAACGAGCTTGCTGATGACATTATGCAGGATGTGATGAATAATCGAGCAAGTCGGAGGCCAAGCGGTCTTAGGAAGACAACTCCATGGAACAACTCCTTGGCTCACAGAACGACATGGCTA
>JAZNUP010000059.1:0-46039 GCA_045592385.1 Acutalibacteraceae bacterium | reverse complement strand
CTGGTAGCTCAGTTGGATAGAGTGTTTGGCTACGAACCAAAAGGTCAGGGGTTCGAGTCCCTTCCAGCGCGCCAAGCCGCAATCCTTTGTATATCAAGGGATTGCGGCTTTTTTATATCCTTTGGAAAGCCGATCCAAAATACCGTTTTTCTAATAAGAGGTATTCAGACTCAAGCTATCCGTATCAGTTAAAAAAGGAGAGATGTTAAAATGAAAAAAACTCTGATTAAAACAACAGCGGTTATTCTTTCGTTAATGATGCTTTTCGGCGCATTTGCAGCGGGTGCATCAGCGGAAGGAACCAAAACCTACGGCAACCTTTATTTTTCAACCGACGGTAATGAAGTAACTATTCTCGGCGGCATAGACCTGTCGGGTAAAGTTGAAATTCCGTCAAGCATAAACGATAATCCTGTTGTTGCCATTGCCGATGAAGCTTTCAAGGGCAGAGAGGATATTACGGAGATTGTTCTGCCTTCCGGTATTGAAGTAATCGGTAACAACGCTTTTGAAAACTGCCTTCGTCTGGAAAAAATCAATTTACCCGATACACTTAAAATTATCGGTGAATATGCTTTTGCCTGGTGCTACGGTTTAAAGGAAATAAACATTCCTTCCTCTGTAGAGGATATCAGAGACCGTGCTTTCTGGGATTGCAAAGAGCTTTCCTCAATTAAGCTTGATACTAAAAATCTCAAGCATCTCGGCGGCTTCGTTTTCGGAGCAACGGCACACAGTAAGAATGAAAACAACATTGAAAACGGCGTTATCTATATCGGAAACCAGATAGTTGATACAGACCCCGCAAAAGCAAAGGGAAGCATAACGGTAAGGGACGGCTCGGTAATTCTTCCCGATTATTCTTTCTATTATTGCAATGCGGTTAATGAAGTTGTTATCCCTGACAGTGTAAGTTATATCGGAATGGGTTCATTTGGAGGCTGCGACGGTCTTGTTAAGCTGACTGTAGGAAAAAATGCAAATAACGTTTTCGGTGTTCCGGGTATTACAAGAATCTTTGTTGATAAAAACAACCCTTATTATTCAAACGACAGATACGGCAATCTCTACAATAAGGATAAAAGCACCCTGTGCCACTTTGTTTCGGGCGGTTATGATTCAGCAAGCTTCACTGTTCCGTCAACAGTAAAAACAATAGCTCCCGGTGCGTTTGCGGCTTGCGATTCTCTTGAATACGTTACCGTAGGCAACAGTGTTGAAGAAATCGGCTTCGGCGCATTTGAATTCTGCAGCAATCTTAAAAGAGTAATTCTTGGAAAGAATATAAAGACTGTGGAACAGCAGGCGTTTCATATTTCCAATGAAGCAAACCCGGAGGTTTATTATTCAGGCACTCAGGCGGAATGGGAACTTATATCATGGGGAAGCTTCAACGACAAAATAAACAATGAAAACGTTAATCTTAATTTTGATATAAATTCTATTGGCAAAAATACAAAGATTTCTGTTGACAGCTTTGACGGCAAGACGTCCGTTGATTACAACAAAACCGCAACAATTGTGGCAGAAGTAAGCGATATGCCCGACGGTGCATACGTTAAATGGTCCGTAAGCGGAGATGCACTTGAATTAAGCAACGAAAACAGCGGCTATTGCGGATATGTCAAGGCGGTAAACGGCGGTACAGCTACGGTCAAGGCACAGGTTTATACTCAGAATGACGAACCTGTTGAAAATGCCTGCGCTGAAATCACCGTCACGGTAAATGACGGCATATTCCAAAGAATTGCGGCATTTTTTGAAAACATTATTTCAAAAATTCTCGCCTTATTTGGTTTTTAATGTAAACAATCCCTCTGAAAAACACCGTGTTTTCAGAGGGATAACTCTTATAAAATGCAGTTCACGGATAATTCTTTTGGAAAATACTGTAAAATAATCCTGCTCACAGAAAAAGTGTGTAAATAAGTTTCACAATAATTTTGCAGAAAAGAAGTGTTGAATGTGGCATCAGGAAAAGACAATAAAACGTCAACCGGGTTGCTTGTTGCTTTGAGTTCGTTTTTGGCCTTTAAAATGGGGCAAAAATCCAAAGCAGGCAAGAAAAATCGTAATAATTTTTCTTTTGCAGGCTTTATAACGTTTTTTATTGTTTTTGCCTTTATTATGGCAGGAATTCAGTTTTTGATTGACAGGCCTGTAATTTTGGCTGCTCTGGGTGTTGCGGTTGCATTAATTATTCTTTGCGTCTGTCTTTTGATAAGAAACAAAAAGAGAAGACAGCTTGCAAAAAAACAAGCAGAGGAAGAAGCAAGGATAAAATCTGATGAAGAAAGAGCAAAAGCAGAAAAAAGTTTTTGCTTTTTGTTGGAAGAAGATGATTCACCTGAAGCTCAGGCTATTCTGAAAAAAATTGATTATGGGATGTATTCTGATGTTTCAAGTATAGAATGCGGGTTTGAGATATGTGAAGATTCTTCTGTGCCTGCTGCAAAAGTTTTTTTAGACAATACGTATATAGGTATCATTCATTATTATGATTTTCCTCTTAAAAAAGTGCTTGATAATCCCGACCGGATAGAAAGCATAAAATTTTACGGTTTTTCAAACGATGAAGATGAATATCGCTTAGATGGAGAAGGGTATTTTGATGATGATGGGTCAGACGAAGATGAATATTTTGATGATGATTCAGAATACGATGATTACAGACAAAGGCATACAAGAAAGAATACGAATCCTTGTAATGTAACATACTCAGCTACTATTACTTTCATAATGAAATAAAATTGCAAAACAGCCCTGAGAAAACAGTAAATTACTGCAATCTTCAGGGTTGTTATTTTTATAAAATTTTTAAATCCCCTTGACTCTCACCTTAACTTCAGGTTTATACTATGCACATAAGGTACCTTAGATTATGCAAAGGAGAGCTGTTTTATGAAAATCGGAGAGTTTGCGAAAATGTGCGGCACGCGGATTTCCGTACTGCGCCACTATGACAGGGAAAAACTCCTTGTGCCCGAATATACGGACGCGTTTTCGGGCTATAGGTACTATTCCCATGAGCAGATTGTTACCTTCCACCGCATCGCCGCTCTTAAAAAAGCGGGCTTCAGCCTGCAGGAAATCAAGCTGCTTGTTTCGGTCGGTATCAGCGGATATTGTATAAATCAGCTTTGCCGTAGCGGGGATATTATCAGAATTAAGCACGGATTATATAAAATAAAAGCCCTGAAAATAAGCGACAAGAGAGAAGTAATTCTTGCTGCCATTCCTCAGGGTGTATTCTGTATGAGTGAAGCTTTATACATTCACGGGTTCAGAAAGCGCAAACCGTACGAGCATGAAATTGCCGTTCCGAGAGGTTTTGTTCACTCAAACAGCAGATTTATAGAAGATATTGATTTGCAGATTTATTATGTTAAACCCGAATATTTTGAAATCGGAAAGACTGTTTCGGCAGACGGGCTGCCCTGCTATGACATTGAACGCACAATTTGTGATCATTTTAAAAATCACACCCGTATCAGCTACCGCCGACTGCGAGAACTGTCAAAGAAATACCGTGACTATGACGGCAAAAATATAGAGCTTCTTAAATCCTATGCAGAAAAACTCAATCTCTCCGTTACTGCTATGCAGAAAATGAATTGGATGATTTTTAGACATTTTCAGAATAATAGTTGTTACAAAACAAACCAAAAGAACGAAAAGCAATGATACTTGCCTTTCGTTCTTTTTTATGATATCAATTTCATTAAAAATATTCAATGTTTTGAAAAAAATATTTAAGTGAAAAACATTGCCGAAATATGAATATA
Source organism: Acutalibacteraceae bacterium (assembly GCA_045592385.1). GTDB lineage: Bacteria > Bacillota > Clostridia > Oscillospirales > Acutalibacteraceae > CAG-177. The sequence continues at coordinate 42,254 of JAZNUP010000059.1, read as the reverse complement.
CATGTTAATATAAGGTATCTTTATAAGGATTATGGTTTTTTCTATGAACAAGGAAAAGCAAAACTTAATAACGCTTGTTGAGGATGCGCAAAAAGGTGTTGAAGGTGCTTTTGACAGTTTGTATAACGAATCGTTCAAACACGCATACCGCACTGCATCCCTTCTTTTGAAAAACAAGCAGGATATTGAAGACGTTTTGCAAAACAGTTATATGTACGTTGCAAGATATATCGGGGATTTGAAAAATCCCGAGAGCTTCAACAGCTGGCTTGGCGTAATTGTGAAGCACGAATGTCAGAAATACATATCTAAGCAGAAAAAGATGAGCGATATTTTTCTTACCGTCAAAAAGACGAAAGAATTTGATATGACTCAGGAAAATGATCTGCTTGTTGATTGCATTGAAAAAAGCGAAGTCAGGGAAGCGATTGCAAAAATCGTTGACTCTCTGCCTGAAGATAAAAGAGCCTGCGTTGTTCTGTTTTATTATGAGCAGCATTCATTGAGTGAGATTGCAGAAATTCTCGGTGTGCCCGAAGGCACTGTAATGAGCAGACTCTATTATGCGCGCAAAAAGCTTGAAAAGGAATTCAAAAAGCTACAGAAAAAAGACGAAACACTCTTCGGTCTTTCCGCTATACCCCTTATCGTTTCACTTTTTGCGTATCAGGCAAAAACACTTGCTGTTCCGCAGTCCGTTCAGACGGGAATACTTACCGCAGTTACGTCGGAAAGCGTTGCCGCCGCATCAACAACGTCGATTGCATCTGCTTCAGCCGCTGCAGGAACAGTTACCACTGCCGCTTCATCAGCAGTTGCGGCAAAGGTAACGGCAGTTGCGGTTGCTGCGTGCGTGGCCATCGGTGGCGGAGCAGCAACTGTCAGCTACACGCGCAACAGCAGTAAAGAAACAACAACACAAACAACTTCACTTTCTTCAACAGAGGAACACACAACTTTTGGCGGTGACGTATCCGAGGAAAGCTCCTCAGCTTTTGAAGAAACAACTGCTCTGTATACAGAACTGAAATCAACAACTGTTTTAGAAAAAATCACTTCAACGGTAAATACTTCAAACTCCGAAAGCGCAACAACTAAAACCGAAACAGTTACCTCAAAACAGAGTGATAATACAACTGCGACTGCGCCAACAAACAAAACAACAACGTCTGTAACTTCAACCACAACCGCAATTACAACAAATACAACGACTCAGACTACAACGCAGACAACCACAGAAGCTGAAACAACAACCGAAAAGGAAATAACAACCAAAAAGATTACAACAACTGCTCAGGAAACCGCCGCAGCAACAGAGGTTTTTAACGTTTCGGACGGTGTTCTCAACGGGTATGAAGGCAGCGAAAGCAGTGTTTCCATTCCCGAAGAGGTGGATTCCTCAACCGTAACGGCAATAGGAACGGGAGCCTTTATAGGAAATACGGATATAAAATCGGTTTCACTCCCTTCAACCGTTACCAGAATCGGCATGGAAGCTTTTTCAGACTGTACAAATCTTAAAAGCATTTCGTTGCCGTCATCACTTGAAAGTATTGGTGTTGCGGCGTTTTACGGATGCTCTTCGCTTTCGTCTGTAACAATCCCCGACGGCACAAAAACAATCTCTGACGAGGCGTTCAGCTATTGCACGGTACTTACTAGCATCACAATTCCCGCTTCTGTAACAAACATCAGCGAGGATGCATTCTACGGCAGCGACAATGTGATAATAAGATGCTCCGAAGGCTCTGCGGCGTATGAATATGCCGTTGAGAATTCAATTAATTATGAATTGATATGAGGTGGATTATGAAAAAGTTTATTGCTTTTTTGCTTTGCTTTGCAATTGTTTTTTTGCAGACGGTTGAGCTTTTGGAGTTATGTCTGAAGGTTGATGCGTCTGACGTAATGGAGTTCCGTTGTGGCCTGAACGTAACGGGATATCTTGATAAAGACTCCAAAACCCTGACCGTCAGAGGCGCGGGAGATATGGATTATTTCGGTGAGGATTATCCGCCGTGGATGTCGTATAGCGATTACATAAACTACGCAATAATTGAAAACGGAGTTACAAGCATTGAAAATTATGCCTTTTTCAGATGTAATCTGCAAAAGATTATTATTCCCGAAAGCGTGGAATATATAGGAAACTATGCTTTAAGCATGGGTGATGTTGTTGAAATTGACATTGCCGAAAACAGCCGACTTCAGGAATTCGGAAACGACGTTTATTTCAGCAAAAACACCTGGTATGAGAATCAGCCAGACGGACCCGTTTATCTCGGAAGAATGCTTCTTGACTATAAAGGAGAGATGCCGCCAGATACGGTTGTAAACGTTAAAGACGGCACTTATGCAATAAACAGCCGCGCATTTTACAATCAGGAAAATCTTGTTGATATCACCGTGCCCGAAAGCGTTAAAAGAATCGGAATATACGCTTTGTGGCTTACGCAATGGCTTAACAGTAAGCCCGAAGGCGAGGTTTATCTCGGTAACGTTTTATACACTTATTTTACCACGGGCGCAATAGGTAAAGACGATTACAAGGATAAACTTGTGATTCCCGAAGGTATTGTGTCAATTGCAGACGGAGCTTTTACAGGCAGATGCGTTTACACAACGGTTGTTTTCCCATCAAGCCTTGAATATATCGGAGAGCAGGCTTTCTGGCAGTGCAGTCACCTTGAAAACGTTGTTTTTGCGCAGAACAGTTCGTTGAATCATATTGACAGATTTGCTTTCAGAGAGTGCAGTAATCTTAAAAGCCCTGTTTTTCCTGATAGTCTGAGACGTATAGACTATGCTTCTTTTCTGGAATGCAGCAGTATGGAAACAGTCAATATACCCTCAGGCGTAACCTTTGTGGCTTATGATGCCTTTGATTCCTGCGATAATATATCGGCATTCCGCGTTGACAGTGAAAACAAGTACTATTCCTCCGATGAATACGGTGTTCTTTATAATAAAAACAGGACTGCCCTTGTAAGAATGCCCATGAAAACGGATTTTAAAGAATATGCCGTTGCGGATACGGTGGAGGAAATCCTTCCGTCTGCTTTTGCCGAATCGCCGCTGGAAACGGTTATTTTGCCCGAAACGGTCAGTGTTATAGGAAACGGTGCGTTTTCACAATGCTGTATCAGCACCCTGAATCTCAGTTACGGCCTCAGACGCATTGAACCCTATACTTTTTACAATTGTGATAATCTGACTGAAATCATTATTCCAAAAAGCGTTGTTTCAATCGGCCATGCGGCGTTTAAGGGCTGCGGCGCAATAAAGAAAATAGTTGTTCCTGCGCAGGTAAGTTATATTGAAGACATTGCGTTCAATAACTGCTCCGAGCTTACGGTAAATTGTTATAAAGATACTCACGCACATTTTTATTGCGCAGAAAAAGACGTTGCGTACGTGCTGCTTGAATATCCCGATACCGCACAGCTGGATGCCCTTATAAGCAGATACCAGGCTCTTGGCAGGGATAAATATTTCCCTGAAACGCTTGAAAAGCTTGACAGTGCAGTGTCTTCGGTTAATATGAATGCAAACGTGGTTGACCAGGCTGTTGTTGACGGTTGGGTAGCAGAAATAAGCGGCGCTTTTGATTCGCTGGAGTTTTTGCCTGCAGATTATTATGCGGTTTACGTTGCAAAGGAGAGAGCGGATAAAGTTGACCGTTCTCTTTATACATCTGAAAGCCTTGCGTTGCTGGATACTGCGTTGGCGGCGGTAAAGACGGACGTTGACGTTTCAAATCAGGACGTTGTTGTCGGCTTTGCCCGTGCAATCAACGAAGCGATTGATAATCTTGAATACCTTCCTGCTGATTACACCAAGGTTGAAGCAGCAATATCAGAAAGCAATAAATATGACCGCAGGCTGTATTCTCAGGCAACTCTTGCTGTTCTTGACCAAAGCATTTCTGCCGTTGAATACGGACTGAACATTACGGAACAAGCCAAGGTTGACGGCTTTGCTGAGCAAATCAATAATGCAATTTCCGCATTGGAATATGCCGCGGTTGTGCTCCGCAATGAGCCTCACGGAGTTATTGTCAGCGCAACGGCAAAGGAAATAGACCCCGATACCGCATTGACCGTCGATTTGAAGGATTCCTCCGATTTGCAGAGTGGCAATTTTGCGGTGGGTGGCACGGTAAAGAGCATAACTCTTTACGATATCAATTTACTTCTCAACGCTCAGAAAACCCAGCCGTACGGATTTGTAACCGTTAAAATAAAGCTACCTGACGGTGTGGATCCCACGCGCTGCAAGGTTTATCATATCATTGACGACCCCGTTGACCCGCTTGTCCGTTACACAACGACGCTTGAAGGAAACTTCATTGTTTTTGAAACCGACCACTTCAGCGAGTTTGCTGTTATAGAAGTTGAAACAGTACTCAACAGCATTGAAATCACAAAGCTGCCCAACAAAACCGTCTATGCACTCGGTGAAACAGTCAACACAAGCGGTCTGGAGGTTACTGCATTTTACAGCGACGGTACATCGAAAACTGTTTCAAATTACGACGTTTCGAGCGTGGATACGTCCTCAATCGGCACAAAAACCATTACTGTTTACCATACGTATAACGGCATCACCAAAAGTAACTCGTTTGAAATTATGGTAAGCGGCGACACGGTGGCGGCAGATATCACGCTCAATGGCGAAAGCATCAATGAATACAACAAAAGGGTTGTGTGGTACAAAGGATATTCGAGCCAATCCGTCAAGTTTGACTGCGTGACGCAGGGCAATAACAAGGTGAAATGGAGTTCCGATAATCCCAAGGTGCTTGTTGATTCAAACGGAAAAGTTACAAACAAAGGCTTTTTCTTTGCAAGAAAAGCAACGATAACCGTCAGGATTACCGATAGTGCAGGCAACGAAATCGCAACGGACAGTGTTGTGGTAAGATTCTATAAATTCTCATTCCAGTTTGAAAAGATTCAGTCAAATATGGTGCGCACTTTTAAAAATTTTGCAGTCCTTTTATAAATCAGTGTGATCTGATAAAGGAAAAAGCGGTAGAAAATGTGCATTAAAACAAAGAGAGCTAACTGACTAAAACCAGTTAGCTCTTAATTTTTATATAATCAAACGTTACAAGAAAAAGAGATACGATTTTTCTACGAAAACTATTTCAACAGATCATTAATCATATCTTTAATTCTTTCATACAATGATTCTAATGTGTCTTCTGACAACATTTGGGAAAAATATCCTTTTGGAGGCTTCGGATCATTAGGATGCCCTGTTTGGAGAAACATGCATTTGTTAATATCATCTCGACAATGTTCAATAATGATATTACGTTCTTTCTTGCAATTTTGATTTTCTAATGTCCAAACATTCCACAGAATCAAATAAAACCTACACGATTTATAGGCTTCCAAGGCCTTATCCTCTCCTCTGTTTTCGTCAAACAGATTTTTCGCAGGATCAAACTGATCAAACAGAATACAATCTTCTCCGTATTCATACGATAATTTATTAGCAAGCCGTGTAATCAAATCAACATCATTCTTATGTCCGGAAATGTTTTCAGACGGTTTAGAATCATAGTGCGCATAGGAAATACCAATAAAATAACTCTTAGGTTTCCATTTTGTTATGAATGATCTTATTTCTTGAATCGCCATTTGAACATCGTAAACAACTTTTTTACTAATTTTATTAAACTGGTCACACCAACATGTATGCCCAAATTCTTCGAGTTGTTCACGGCTATTCCATTCTTGTTCAGCTAATTCAGACTCAATGAGAAGGATGCAATTATCAAAATTTTGATTTCGCATTTTATAAATAAATCGCGTTAGACTATCACTGTGTGTAATATCGCTACGGTTCAGTAAAACAATGGTAGGGCATTCTGTAAAATCGTAAACATCAGGGTTCAACTTGCGTCCCCAAGGAAGAATCTCAAAGTCTTGCAGATCATCCGTTGCACGAAGTGCAGACTCCAATGAACTTTCGCTTAGCTTATTTTCAAACCTTTTGGCTATACTATTGCCATAAATCAGGCGATATTTAGGAATGGTTGTATCATTATTACTTATATAACGAAGCAGAGGAAAATGATCGTAATCCATTTTTGTGAAAATACCGCGCAAATCTGCAAGCATCTCTGTCAATGCTAAACCATTATCTACAGGAATGCGAATAGCCTTTGCCAGAATGAAAGCAAAATACACATTATCAAGAAGTGCGTCTGCTCGGTGCTCTTTTAGCGCACTTTTCATTTGTTCATCAGAAAAAGAGTGTGGAACAATAAGTATTTTTGGAAATTCACTTTCTTTGAAAAATTCGCATATTTCACTACTCGTATTGGTCGAATTTAACACTCCAATGTGAAGTTTAGTGTCATTGATCCGCCAAACTATTTTGCAGGTAGAGCCATCTGAATATATTTCAACAGACTTTAATGCAGGATTTTTCCGAATATCTTTAATATTTTGGTATATATCCTGTGAAGCGAAAAATCCCGTTTCCTCTTCATCTCCCCATCCGGCAATCATTCTTATACAATTAAGTTGTTCGGATGTAATGTTTGTTGCAAGGTCGTTTTCAATTATTTCCATTAAAGTATTTATACTGCGTGAACCACGGCGCTCAATAGCTTGCCTAAGCTGTACTTGCTGCGTCATTGTCAGAATTTTTTCAGATATTTTTTTCGGAGGAGTAATGTATAAATATTGTATGGGCGTTAATCCACTTTTATCCGCTTCATTTTTTAATGACAATAAGCGTTGACGATCCAAACCATGAATATGCTTATTTGCAAAGACAACAAGGTCACGCGGCATGCCGTATTTAACACGCGTATGGAGTGCATAAAATGATTTTAGCGCTGATTCGTCTTGGTAAACCTTTTTTTGAGTCTGAGGATTACGTGCATATTTTAAACACTTATAAATAGCATCAAGGTGAAAACTGGTTACTTCGGCGATGCGTTCAATATCACCGGAATTTATTTTAGTTCCGAATGTACCAAATTTGGTTATTTCTCTGATTTTTTTAATATTAAAGCCTTTTGTCCAATAAAACAGAATGATAGCGCGCATTGCGGCTTGAAGCTTTAGGCTTTCATCGATCAGATTGGACTTATTCAATAACATCCAAATATCATTGTTTTCCTTGTCGGAATTATTATGAACATCACACCATAGCACATTTTTCGGGTTTCCATTCTCATCTTTTTCGGATAAAATGATTTGTAACTGCTCAAGCACTTTACCTTTAGCACTATATGAGCGAGACAAATTGTTATCTCCAATAGGATAGATAAGATTGGATGATTCTTCAATCTCTTTGTGACAGCACACATGATACAATATTTCGAGTAAGTAACGGTCAGATTCAATATCTTGTTGAGTGACATCGCAGGGGAAACCTTCGTGTTTATACCCCTCGTAGAAATACCAGAAAATTTTTATGCAAGTATCCATTGATAAAGCATATGGAGCCATATGCTTGCCAAAATCGGCTATTGCATATTCCTCTTTTGTTTCGCCTCTTCCTCGCGCTCCACTTTTCTTCTTATCTGACAAATATGCATTATATAAGCAATCATACAGTCTTTTTGATTCGAATGTTTTTTTGCCGCATATTTTGGAGAGACTTTGTTCGAATAATGCTTCAAGTTGCGCAAGAGTATAAGTCGTTGTCGAACTACTTTCAGTCGAGTCCTCATCTTTTGCTATTTTAATGCTGTTATTTAACAAACTCAGATAATAAGGTGCTACTCCTTCTGTATCTACCTTGGTTAGCGCAGACATCACTTCATCGTGGTTGTAATAGCTATCCCAATATTTTGCCAAGTCTTTAGCTTTTTCGACGAAAAGATAAGTTTTTCCGATGCGGTTACTTTGACCCAGGCGTCCGGCACGACCAATATAGTTTCGATATTCTTGCATATTTAAAGGCACCATCATACCAATACCTCGAGGCACCAGATTGCTTAGCATGATCATCGCATCAAATGGCATATTGACGCCAACGGTTAAAGTTTCTGTTGCAACGATTACGCGCAGATTAGAATGAAGTTTTGAAAACTGTTCTTCAATCAACTCACGAAGCGTTGTGGATATACCCGCATGGTGATAAGCGATTCCATAGGGAATAAACTCATCAATCAGCTTTTCCTGACCCTCATCGCGATCACAAGCCTCAAGTGCTCGGATAAAGTCTTCATCAATATTTATATTGTTACGCTTTTCTTGTGGAAACCATTTCGTTATTGAATCCTTCAAAAACTCCGCGATTGCTGCCGCCTTGGATTGCGTCGCTACAAACACTAACACTCTGGAATCGGGTGTATTTTCATAAATTCGCGAAATAACTGACAGTAGCAACTGCCGTTCTTTTTCAGATGTTCTCCAGTCAGGCTTGTAGTCTGGGATAACTATTTTTTCCTCATACATTTCGGGGCCATCGTCTCCGGACGCATGTTCATAATCTGCAGGAATAATACGGTATACACCTTTTCCGTTTAATTCCAGTATATGTTCTTCTAATGCAACAGGGCGAGCAGTAGAAATAATAGGGTTCTTGATATTAAGCCATTCACAGACTTTTTCTGTACTACAGTCACAAGTGGCAAGGCACATAATTCGTGTTTCGGGATATTTCTGGCGAACGATCTCTATTGTCATTTCAAGTTTTGAACCTCTTTGTTCAGAACTGAGCATCGAAAGCTCGTCAACGATTAGCAGACCGCAATCCCTCATGATTTCGCCATTGCCCTGACTTAACATGGCAAAAAATTTTTCATAAACGATGATTGCTACATCATGTTCTCCGTGAATAAGCATCTCATCATATTCCATATAATCGCCGCTGGATCCATATACTTTTTTAACATCGGACTCGGATAGTCCATATTCCATATCCTCCCTGAACTGGGCGGTTCTTTCATGTACCATTGCTTTTAACGGAACGAGAACGATCGCTTTTTGGGAGTGTCTTAATGTGTCCAGAATATTAAGCTCGGATAACAGGGTTTTACCTGCAGATGTTGCACCTTGTACCATAAGGTGATCAGGATATGCTGAGTTATTCCAGTCGCGCCAAAAATTGCAAGAATCAATTGCTTTTTTTTGAAATTTAGTCAATGAAGGCTCAACGCCTTCCGGAAGACGTTTTTTTAATCTATTTTGAATATTATTCAATATTTTTGCTATTGAAGCACCTTGAGATCCGCTCCAATCTCGAGCTTTGATAATCTCTTCAAATGCAGCTATCATATTTTCACCTCAAAATTTCAATTTGTAAATACTGTTGTAAATTTTTTTGCGAAAAAAGCATGTATGTGATGACCGAAATTTTCTACATCTCTTTTATATTGACGATATTGTTCAAAATAATTGTTTCTTTGTTCGATATTCGTCATATCTACCTCAGGAGGATTTTCAAAAAACTTATAGCGGATAACAATACGGCGGAGTTTTCTTGCGGAAGCCGGGTTTATATGCTGTAACGAAAGCTCTTTAATAAGCATAGATACCTGAGGATCGTTGTTTTCAGTCTGTAAGTAATCTATTAGTTCTTGGATAATTTGTGTATTAATCCCGTAGTAAATCGACACAAATAGATTGTAAATTTGTGTTAACTTCTCATTTACTGCGTCAGAATAGTCTTCAAAAGTTATATTCAATTTTGTATAGACTGACTCCTTTTCTCTATAAATTGCATCCATTTGTGAAGGCAAAATTTCTTTTGCTATTTCTATAAGATATGCAATTTGTTCGGCTAACTTACTTAACAACGCATAGTGAATACCGTATTGGCGATATAAATATTTTGAAGATTCGCCGTCACCCCATGCAAGTAATGCAGCAAGAATAAACATGATTTTTGTATTTTTACATGTATCAAGCCACTCTGAGTCGTTTTCAACTGTCAAATGTTGTTTAATATAGTTACGTACATGCTTGGTGCTTATGCGGGTATCCGAATCATTGAAAATGCTGTTTAAGCCTGTTTCTGCATGCTTTGTGCAAAGCAAATTGAACAAGAATTTGGGCTTGTCCGGTTCGAGAAAAACTCCATTTACATATTCAGCAACAGCTTTTAATAAATCCTCATAATCTTCGCAACCAATAATATATCCGCGTAAACGCTTTCCAAGTTCAGTTAAACAATATTTTTTAACGCTCAGCTTGTGTTCTCTTTGTTCCCTGCTGAAAGGCAAACTGCCAACTTTAGTGGCAAGCCCTTGTTTTTCAAGAAATTTTACGGCATCTTGAATTTTCTGTTCCAATAGTTCATCTGCAACAGAACCATCTTGCGGTAAAATATATATCGCTTGAGTTAGTTCTTTGACAGTCATACTATCGTTGCCTGTTACAGGTAAAAGATTCAGCAAGAAGAAAGGCACAAGCTGACCTTGATCTGAATGAAAAAGGCTATATAATTTTTCGGGTTTTGATATGTTGGCATTCATATCATTCCAACGAGCCAATTGTTTTTTGTTGATTAATGTATATACGTATCCTTTTATTTCAGAAAAATCGGTGTGCTTACGAATACGACCGGCACGACCTGAGTAATTCTGAAACTCATTAAGCGAAAGCGGACGAACTTCTCCTCCTTCGTTCTTGTACAAATCGGCAATAATTACTACATCAACCGAACTGTTTACTCCGTATGCAAGCGTTTCGGTGCTACATACAATACGCATATCGCGACTATCTAATAATCTTTTCTCAACATATGTACGCAACTCGTTGGGTAACGCTGCACTATGAAAACCTATTCCGCTAATAAAAGCTTGATAGTATTCTGTTTGATCATTTATTCCATAATCGCTTTCCATAATGCCAAAAACATCTTCGCTCTCAAGACCACATTCTGATAAAAGCTTCTTTTTGCATTCTTCAGAAGACGGCGCAGCAGGAAGAAGTTCCTTTAATTCTTTGTATAAAAACGAACAAAACTGCATAACTTTCATTCGATCGTTTACAAAAATAAGCACCTGTTGACCAGCCATCAAATGCTCACGGCATATCTGTAAAAGAAGATTATGAAAGACTTTTTTGTTTCCATCCTCAACAAACTCAACTTGATCAGGACATGGTTTATTTGTCAAAGAACACAGTAAGTCAGGGTTACTGCGGCACGGGGTTTCAAATGGGCAAAAATTATTATCCAAATGTAAACATTGCGATCCCGGTGCCTTGTATTTAATTGCCATATTTTGGAACTCTGTTTTCGTTATCTTACGTATACGATGTAAAAAATCACATTTACCATCAACACATTCTATTCTGTTATTTGAATAGATAACAGAATTTTTTTGCAACTGTACAGGGCGTTTGTCTAATTTTATTGCAGTAAAATTATAGCTACTAATATATGCGCTCCAATCGAAAAAAGGTGTACCTAACGCAATGATTCGAGGTTTGTAAGCCTGTACTTTTTGATTTTTTGCCCAGGCGAAAATAAAGTCCAATCGTATTCCTCGTTCAGCATTGTTAATCAATCCGATTTCATCAAGTACTACATAATCATATTTTGAAAGAAACGATGGGTCTCTTGATTCATACTTATAAACCTTTTCTGTGATAATGACAGCGATGTTTACCTGTGCATTTTGAATCAAATCATCATCTTGTCTAAATTCACCAGTTGATTGTACAATTTTTAAATCTTTTTCCTCAAAAAAGTTTTGCATTTCCGCTGTTTTCTGAGCAGCGAGAGCTCGATAGGGCACAACAAACAACATTTTAGGTGAGTCTTCACCTCGCATTTCAGCTTCTTCTAATGCGGCTTCAAATAATAATAAAGGAATAAGTGTTTTTCCTGAAGAGGTTTCTCCTACAATAAATAAATCGTTATCATAATTGTAAGTGTCTTTTGTACGAAATGCGAGATCCTGTAAATCAGTAAAGGAATCAAAAGAATGCTTATGCGCTAAATCCAACATATAATCGTATCCAAACATCACTTTCACACACTCCTAATTTTATTCTTGTTAATTTTTTGTATTGATTTTCATCAATACCACACTGCAAAAGTATACATTTTTACTAAGTTTTATCGGTGTAGCAGAACTCATCCCTTCTGCAACGCACACATCTTTTTTCCTTATGTTTTATCAATCATAATTTTCCATAGCTTTTGTAACCAAGTGCCACGCAATCACCTCAACATTATATTTATTGATTTGGTATAAAACAAAATTATATTTATCTTTCGCTGATTTGATGTTACCATATTTTTTTTATAGTTTCAATGATATAAAGAAAAGATGTAGTATAAATTTTCCAAAGAAGATGTTCGTTAAAAATCTACAAAATTTTGATATTTACCCTAAGGGTAAAGTGTCTTTAGAAGTGAGTTTTTTATGTCAAAAAGAACAGTAATAAGAAAGATATGCTATATTTTCAAAGTGAATTTTTTGAAAGCCCTGATTACCTTAGTGCTTGTATGCTGCGGGATTCTTACAAGCATGTGGATGTGGTCTGAACACACTTATGCTTCAAGTATTTTTGTGTTCTTTTGCTCACACAATTTTCTCAATATCTGTCCGATATCTTTTTTCAGTTCTCCGTAGATTACTCTTCTTCTGTATTTTGGAGCAAAAACTATGTTATATTTACATCTGTATTTTGTATGTGATGAATTTCTTATCTCGCTATCTTTTTTCATAAAAATTAAACCTCCTTGTATTTTAGTAATGCAGCTGCCAAATCACTACTATTATACTTGGAGGTTTGATTTTCTTCCAATCTTTTTGGGCTTGTTTTGAGCTCGCCAGTTTTGGCTTTACTGAAGTCTTTTTTCACCCCCGGTTGTGCTGGTTTTTTTAACACCTTAACACACCAATTAGAAAACTCCGCTATGTATCGTGCATAGCGGAGTTTAATTTGTGCTGTTTGCTTCATCTTCAATCAGTTTTACAAGCTCATGCGGGTCCATACCGAAAGCGCTTGCGATTTTCCAGAGAGTTTCAAAATTGGCTTTTTTGTCGCCGCTTTCAATCATTGAAAGATGGCTTCTTGCAATGCCTGCAAGGCCGCTGAAAACCTCCTGTGACAGTTCTTTTTCTTTTCGCAAACGGCGTATTACGGCGCCTACAGCTTTTGTATTAAATTCTTTCACGCAGACACCTCTTTTTATATTATATAATAGAGTTTACAAATTATTATACAATTTTATGTCTACGATGATAGACAAGACTGGGGTTATCTGCTATAATATTCAAAAAAACATTCGTTATTTTTAACAAAATTTCAAAAATATGTGAATATGAATCAAAAATCACGTATCTAAAGCAATGTGAAGAATGTGCAAGCACATTCTTCAGCGGCAGAAAATAATATCCGATTATAAGCGGATTTTATATAAAATGTTATTATATAATTGGAGGTTTTTTATGAAAAAAACATGCAAACAACTATTTGCAATATTATTATCAATTATAATAATATGCGCACCAATTTCCATTGGCTATGCTGTTCCAAATGATGAAATAAATCAGCTTGTCGTAACCGTAAAAACAGACAAGACAAGCTATGGTATTATGGATTCAGCAAAAATTACTGTTGATGTTAAAAATGGAGGTTCAAAAAAAGCAACAAATGTTGCTATTGCTGCATTTTCCGATGACCATCTTTTTTTAACAGGCAACGGGGATAATAAATTTGAAGTTTCGGAACTTGCTCAAAACGAAACTGTATCGTTTTCTTTTGAAATTATGCTATCTCCAAATAGCGGAAAAATTAATTTCTTCCAAAAAATTCTTCTTTTCATAAAGAGAATATTTGTCGACACTTATGAATCGGCAAATGTAGATTCTAATAATGAAGGAAACATAAATATTACAACAAAAGATATTGTGTTTTCAGGTATATCAACAACTCTTACGATAGAGTCAATCTATTACAGCGAAACTAATATTATTCAAGCAGACAGTATAGAGACATTTTCTTCTGCTCTCTCAGATTTGATTAACGAAGAAATTTCTGATGAGAATTTCGATTCAGTGTCTGCAATGGAAAATGAATTTTATTCAAAAAGAATTATTGTTAAAAGTGAAAGTTTGGAATATTCCGATTATGAACCTGAAACAATAATAGCTGGGCCTGACAATACTTACATCGTTCAATTTGACACTCAAGATGAAGCTATTGCATTTCAAACCGATCAAGAAAGCAAAAGTGCTGTAGAATATGCGGAACCTGATGTTTATTTATCTGTAGATCCTATAGATGAAAGCGATTTCTCAGATGTTGCCACAGACGGTAGCCATTATTCGTGGGGTGTAGAATATATTGAAGCAGATAAATATGCAGAATATATAATTGAAAAAGGATATAATTCAACAGTTACTGTCGCAGTAGTTGATTCAGGTGTTGATTTAGATCATAGTTTCTTGAAAAACAAGATTTCTTCCTATGGATATGATTATGTAGAAGATGACAGCAATGCAGATGATGAGCACGGACACGGAACACACGTTGCAGGAACAATTGTCGATTGTATGCCAGGGCTTAATGTTAGAATTATGCCTGTAAGAGTTTTGGATGAAAACGGAAGAGGCTATTCAAGTGTAGTAGCTTCGGGAATCAAATATGCTGCATCAAAAGGTGCTGATGTAATTAATCTGAGCTTAGGTGGCGGACATTCATCAATCAAAGAAGATGCTGTTAACTATGCAATAAGCAAAGGCGTTGTCGTGTGCTCAGCAGCAGGCAACGAAAACCAAAACACTAGTTTACACTGCCCTGCTCACATAACAACAGCGGGACATATTACTGTCGCAGCAATTGACAGTTCAGGAGCAAAAGCAAGTTTTTCAAACTATGGGGATACTGTTGATGTAGCTGCACCAGGTGTCAGTATATACAGTTCTGTTTTAAATAACAAATATGCTACCAAAAGCGGAACATCAATGGCAACTCCGCATATTGCAGCAGTAGCTGCCATGTTTATTCAAACAAACCCGACAGCAAGTCCTTCTAAAATTGAAAATCTTGTGAAATCGTATACAAAAGATTTAGGTAGTAGAGGATATGATAAGTATTTCGGTTATGGAGTTCCAAAACTTTCAAACGCAATATCAAAAACTACATATACTATAACCTATAACGCGAACGGCGGAACAGGTGCTCCATTAAGCCAAGTCAAAAATCATAACGAAAACCTTACGCTTAGATCTACAATTCCAACGAGATCGGGATATAATTTTGAAGGATGGTCAACGAACAGCTCCGCAACATCAGCAACTTATTTTGCGGGTAGTACATATTCATTAAACAAATCTGTAATATTATATGCAGTTTGGGAGAAGATTGAAATTAACCTTAGCAGCTACAGCGGAAGTGGTCGACAGAATGTTTACGATGCATATGAGGTTAGCCAATATAATAGTGGAGCAACATTCTATAATATAAATCCTGCTACTATAGGGTGGAAAGTTACATTACCTAATGTAGTATCATCTAATGTTCCTGGCTGGCATACTGCAGAATGGGAAATTGTGAGTGGAGATGTAGTCTTTGATATTGGAAATAACTGTATGTATATAAAAAAACCTGGAACTGTAAAAATAAGATATCAAGTTGGCGGATATTACAGCGACATTTATACCTATACTCTTTCTCTGTACTATCTTGATACTGAATATTCTAAAGGCATTAGAAATGGATATGTGCTACCACTTACGACTATTGGCAATATTCCGAAAAACACAAAAGTTGTTGTATCGGATGTGGTTTGTAGTGATGAGAATTGGGGAGATAAACCTTTTTATTTTGCCAATGTTACATATAATGGTATAACGGGATGGATACCTTTTTATAGAATAGGTAATGGTATTGTTCATTAAGAAAGGGTTTTATATGAGTCTTAACAGTAAATGTTAGAAAAATCAACAAATTAAGGTTTAATAGTTTTCATAACTTTATATTTTATTCGGAGATAGATAGTTTGCAGAAAAGAACATATAGAAATGACAGCAAGTAACGACAATCTCTCTTGTTCTGTTTTATCTGACGGTACAACCTGCAAGATTACATCGAGTTCAAGTGACAACACAATATTCACCGCAACTGTTGTTGATGCAAAGGGTAACATTATCAGCGCAGACGAACAGGAAATGACATCCAAGGCAGGCTTCTTCCAGAAGCTTATCGCTTTCTTCAAGAAGCTCTTCGGCTTAACAAAAATAATTGACCAGTCAATTGACACAATCTGATACTTAAACGCAAAGAGCTCATCTTCGGATGGGCTCTTTTGTGAAAAAAGATTGTCTGCAAGAATTTAACGTAGTATAATTTAATATAAGAATAAACAGTAGTTAAAAAGGGTTAATATATGTGTTTTCTGGAAATCCTGCGCCAAAAGGACGGCGTTGTTTGTTCTGACAATTTTCTAACAAACGGACGGAAAATCAGTTTTTGTGTGAATTACGGTGTATCAATGCTTGCGCAAATTGACCTTTTGGTTTCTGAAGCTGACCTTTTGTCAGATAGTTCTGCAAGGTTCCGGTAAATGGAATGCAATTCCACTATCTGAGTGTCCCTACGAACCAAAAGGTCAGGGGTTCGAGTCCCTTCCAGCGCGCCACACCAACATAATCCGAACCTTTTACCGATTGGAGAAGGGTTCGGATTTGTTATTTTTTTCTGACGAATCCGAATCTGTAACTACTATTCTTCTACACAAAACGAATCTTATTTTGAGTTTTAGGGATATATCATTAGAACCTCAAATTCGATACATTAAAGCCTTATACTTCAACGACTTCAGGCTTTCGTTTTGCGTAGAATCAACCTGCTTATCAATCAAATTACGATTACAGAAAGGATAAAATAATTATGAAAAATTATATTAAATTTTGCGAATTTAATATTGATACCGCCTGCTTTGAGGTAAAACTCACCGACGGTTCTATGGTGTCAATCGACTGCATCGCCGTTGAAAACGAATATGCAAACAATATGTATGAAACATCCGAACTTGATTATCTTATCTACAACGAGCCGATAAGCTATGTCAGATTGCTTTTAAGCGGCAAGATAGAAGAATATCTGCGAAACAACACGGATTACACTTTGTTATCTGATTTGAGATAAAAATTCAGCTGATAACGTCATTTGATGTGGCGTTGTCAGCTATCTTTTTGCCATAATTAAATTTTTTGAAATTTAGTATTGACTCTCACCTTAACTTCAGGTTTATACTATGCACATAAGGTACCTTAGATTATGCAAAGGAGAGCTGTTTTATGAAAATCGGAGAGTTTGCGAAAATGTGCGGAACAAAAATTTCCGTTCTGCGTCATTACGATAAAGAAAAGCTTCTTGAACCCCAACATACCGATGTTTTTTCGGGTTACAGATATTATAGCTCTGAGCAAATTCTTGTTTTTTACAGAATCAACGCTTTAAAAAGGGCGGGCTTTTCTTTGCAGGAAATCAGAGAAATTATTTCCGGAAGAAAAACCAATAAAGAAATTGAAGCGATTTTTTCACAGAAGGAAAGTGAGTTTCTCGATGCATTGAAAAATCTGAAGGAGGCTAAACTTATGATGACAAAGTTAGATATTGTTTTCAAAAACGATACGGCAATTATCAGCCGTACCGCTGACGATAACGCAATTGATTTATGTACGGTTGCTCAAACAGAAATAAAAGCGGCTGATTATCAGAGAATCTCTCAATATGAAATCCGTGAGAACGAGATTATATGCAAAGTTGTAAAATTAGGCGATGAAACCGAGCAGCCGAAAAAAGAAATTCCTTTTGTAAACGACGATAATGTTATAGGCAAATGGGAAATTCAAGGTGTTTTTGCAGTCAAAGAGGATTATGCCCAAAATATTTTTTGCGACAAAACAGGCTTTTACGGCGGAGATGTAAAATATTTATATTTTCTTCCCGACGGTGAAGAATACTGGGGTTACAGCTGGACAAAGGGATATTTTATCAGCAATGCTTATCTGACGGGTTCTGCTTATAATGAATATGAGATTGAGGAAAAATCTGACGGAACATATATGCTTATTACTCTCAGAGAAACAGAGGTCAGCAGAGGCGGTAAGCCTACATATCTGTTGCTAAAAAAATCAGACAGTAACAGATATTCAGCCGAAAGCATTGCAAGAAAAGACGATATTGATAAGCCTTTTGTAAATGACGAAAGAATAATCGGCAAATGGAAGGCTCATTCGTTCTTGTGCAATAAAGCTGAATTTCCGCAGGAAGAAGAGCCTATTGACGATTTGTATTTCAAAGAAATTGAATTTTTCTCCGACGGTAATTGCAGGTGTGTTTATGCAGATGCTGTTTTTGAGGGTGAAGATACCGTAGTGTGGACAAAAAATTATCTTCTCCGAAAATGGAACTGGTCGGCTTGCGAATATGAAATCAGAACTGTTGACGGAAAAGATTATATGATAATCGAATGGAAAAGCGGCGATTACCGCTACGGCGGCTTTGATACGAATTATTACGTTTTTGTAAGGGCATAAAACGTTGTTTTTTCTTCATTTTTAAGTGTATAGCAAAAATTCAGGGTTCTGCAGGATGTTAATTCCCGCAGAACCTGTTTTATGCGGTCTGCGCTTTTTTATATCCCATTTTTAAGCAAATTGTTATAAATTGTTGCATATAAATAAAACAAGGAGTATAATGTATGAAATAATATAAAAGGAGAATTTTTATGTCTGCTTTCATTCCTCTCTTTTTCTGGATCCTCTTCGGAGCCGCAATGCTTATAAGCTCAATCGGCTTTTATAAGTACGTTTATTTCATTTCGCTCGGTTACGGCTTTTCAATTGCAGGCCTCGGCGCAATTATGCTCATTATGTTCCGCAACACGCTGAGCATCGGTACTATTATTGCCTGCATTCTTTTTATAATTTACGGCTTGCGCCTCGGCGGCTTCCTGCTTGTAAGAGAGCTTAAAAGCTCCGCTTACAGAAACAGTATGAAAACTGAAATCAAGGACGGTAAAACAATCGGTCTTGGTGTTAAGTTTGCTATCTGGATTACCTGCGCCGCCCTGTACGTAACTCAGGTTCTTCCCGTTTTCTACCGCCTGCTCAACGGCGAAAAGACTGACGGCTTCTGCATTGCAGGCTCAGTGATTATGGCTTTCGGCATTATTTTTGAGTCCGTTGCAGATTGGCAGAAGAACAGTTCCAAAAAGAAGAATCCCAAAAGATTCTGCGATACGGGTCTTTACCGCATTGTTCGCTGCCCCAATTATCTTGGCGAAATGATTTTCTGGACTGGTGTTCTTGTTTCGGGCGTAAACGTTCTTACGGGTGTTGGCCAGTGGGTATTGGCTTTGATTGGTTACGTGGGCATAATTTTCGTTATGTTCAGCGGTGCACGCAGGCTTGAACTGCGCCAGAATAAGAATTACGGCAACGACCCCGAGTATCAGAAATACGTTAAAACCACCCCTATCCTTCTGCCCTTCATTCCGCTTTACAGCGTAGCAAAATACAAATTCCTTGTAGCATAAAAGAACATAACAAAAGAAAGCACACGGTGATAAGCCGTGTGCTTTTTTGTCAGGGCGACTGTGTCCGACCTGAAATGCCGCAAAGGTCGGATTCGGTCACTTTACGCATATACGATTACTGCAATAAGATTTACGGTTTCTTCGCCGGCATTGCGGATTGCGTGGCCTGTGCCCGCAGGGCAGATGAGCACGTCCCCTGCCGATGCTTCCTTTTCCTCGCCGTTATCGTTGTAGATTGCCTTTCCGCTTTCAACAAAGAAAATTTCGCTGTCTGTTTCGTGAATATGCCAGCCGATTGAGCAGCCCTCTTTAAGGGTTATTCTTGCAAAAAGCCTACCCTTTTCAAGAAGCTCCTCTTTTGTTACAAAATTGGTAATTTCTACCGTTCCTGTTCCGCCGCGCATTTCAGGTCTTTTTTCTGTTGCGCATTCACTTGCTTTTCTTATCATAAAAATTCTCCTTTAGTTTGAATGTAATACTTTTGCCGCTCAAAAGTATTACGGACTGCTACCCATTCCATTGCATAGCCCCTACGGGCAGGGGATGCCCACCCGTAGTGTGTGTGTTTATTATTTGAGAAGTATTTCTCAAATGATTCTTGGAACGATTATTTGATTGTTTTATATAATGTAAAGAAGTTCTTTTAATTTTTTATGGTTGTAAAATTTACTATGTTTTACAACCCTTGTTTTTTGATCTGTTTTTAACAAATAAAATCAACGCAATAATTCCTGTGATAAAAAAAGAATATACTAAAAATTCAACTAATGTAAGCATAAGCAAAAAACTATCTCCGCTATTTAGTTTTGCAGAAGAAATCCAACTGAAGTCAATGGCTTTAATTAAAGGAAAAAAAAGAATTGTAAACATAAAAAAGCTTGTTAAATTTATTAATATAAAACGAATGAGAATTTTATTACTTTTTTTGTTTACAAAAATTAAAAATGTCATCGCAGAAATAAACGAACACAACAAACTAAAAATATAGTAATTCTCAATATAGTATCGATGAATAGTTACAATAACCAATAGACCTAAACAATGAAAAACAACACTTTGAAAAAAACCACAAATAATAGCCTTAATATTTTGTTTCATTTTATACTCCTCTGGCGTCCCAAAGGGAACTTCCAAACCTTATTGCGTATTGGTCTCTGGGATCATCGAAATATGAATCTATAGACCATCCTTTATTGTTATCCCAAAGTTGGTAAAGCCCCGCTCCTATACACAGTATTTCTTCGCTAAAGAGAACCCTGCCAACATAACCAAAATGAATATTACCAATATCATCGTGTCTAAGCTTTTTGCCATTATAAATATATATCGTGTCAGGGTCAAGAGACCAATCTTCTCTATTTTTAAAATCCCATGTTTTTTATCGGATGATTATGCCTTTTCAGTTAAAACACTTGCAAATATTATTCAAGAACTTCAAGCGCCTTTACTATAAGAGCAAGGTCCTCTTTGCTGTAAAAATCAAGCTCGAGCACGCCTGCTTCTTTTTTGCCTTTTGTTACCACTTTTGCTTTTCTGCCCAGAGCGTTGCTCAGCGACAGCTCAACTTCATTAAAGAAAACGTCCCTTGACGGTGCGGCGGGAGTCTTTTTCTCCTTTTTGACTGCGGTAAGCACTTTAACGAGCTTTTCGGTTTCTCTTACGCTGAGCTTCTTGGCAATAATTTTTCTTGCCGCATCAATGATTGTTTTTTCATCCTCAATGGCGGCAAGTGCTCTGCCGTGGCCTGCGGATATCTCGCCGAGCGAAATACTTTCAAGCACGGAATCGGGCAGCTTGAGCAGGCGCAGTGCATTTGCAACTGCGGGTCTGGATTTGCCGACTCTTTCGGAAACAAGCTCCTGGGTGAAGCCGAAATCCTTCATAAGCTTTGCGTATCCCTTAGCCTCTTCAACGGGGTCAAGGTCCTCACGCTGCAGATTCTCAACAAGAGCGAAAACCGCCGCCTGCTCATCGGACATTTCCTTTATAACTACGGGCACTTCGGTGAGACCTGCTATTCTTGATGCTCTCCAGCGGCGCTCACCTGCAACAAGCTGATATCCGCCGGCGGGGAGGGGCCTTACGAGCAGGGGCTGGAGCACTCCGTGCTCGGCAATGCTTGCGGCAAGCTGAGAGAGTGCGTCATCGTCAAACTTCTTTCTGGGCTGTTCGCGGTTGGGCTCAATATCGTTGAGCTTAAGCTTTACAGAGGATACCGCCGAGGTTTCCTCCATTGCGTTATCTGTAAACAGAGCGTCAAAGCCTCTTCCGAGGCCTCCTTTTTTAGTAGCCATGAGCGGTTCTCCTTATCTGTTATTCTTCAAAAATTCGTCAGCGAGCGCATCGTAAGCGGCGGCACCCTTGGAGCGTCTGTCATAATAGAGAATGGGCTGACCGTAGCTGGGTGCTTCCGAAATTCGGACGTTGCGGGGGATGACGGAGGAATAGACCTTCCTGGGGAAGCATCTTTTTACCTCTTCCACAACCTGTTGTGTAAGATTAAGCCTGCCGTCGTACATAGTGAGCACAACGCCTTCCATTTCAAGGTAAGGATTATAGAGTCTCTTAACCGTTCTTACAGTGGTTACGAGCTGTGAAAGACCCTCAAGAGCGTAGTATTCGCACTGAATGGGGACTATGAGTGAGTCCGAAGCGTTGAGAGCGTTTATTGTAATGAGGCCGAGGGAAGGGGGGCAATCGAGAAAAATAAAGTCAAAATCTTCCTTTACCGACGCAAGAGCTGTTTTGAGGCGGCTTTCTCTTTTGTCGAGGTCTACGAGCTCAAGCTCTGCGCCTGCAAGTGACATACTTGAGGGGAGCAGGAAAACGTTCTCAAACGGAGTCTGAACTATAACGTCCTTGGCAGGCACGCGGTTTACGAGTACGTCGTAAGAGGAATTCTGCAATCCTCTTTTGTTTACGCCGAGTCCGCTCGTGGAGTTGCCCTGAGGGTCGATATCCGTGAGCAGCACGCGGTAACCCTTTGCGCCGAGGGCAGCGGTAAGGTTTACGGCGGTAGTGGTTTTTCCTACTCCGCCTTTCTGGTTAACTATTGAAACGGTTTTACCCAAAATATCCTCTCCTAAAAAGATTTATGCATTGATTATAGCACACGTTGGCAGAAAAATAAAGATATATATGTAAATTATTGTGTTTCACGTGAAACAACGGCAGGAGCAGGCGATTTAAACGTTTCACGTGAAACAAAAGCAAGAGGAGCAGACCCGTTAAGAGCCTGCTCCTCCCGCTGTGGATGTGGGTGTGAAAGAGAAAGATATGGTTGGTGTTGTCAGATTAATAAGCTTGCGCTATGCCGAATCGCGGCTGTTGGTGATTACGCAGTCGCGGCTTTTGGGAATGCGCACGGTGTATTCAATGTAATTTTCGGTTTCCGTTTTTATCGCATCAGCATCAATGCCCGAATGCCTCATAGTTTCAACCGCATGATTGAGAGTGTTCACAAACAGGCGGATATCCTTAAAGAGCTTTACGGGTGAGCGTTTTTTTGATTTTCGCTTGCTGAGCAAGGATTCAATCAGCTTTTCGCTCTGTGCAACGTTTAGTTTATTCTTTATTATGGTTGATAGCGCTTTTCGGATTTGCTCGTCCGATTCAAGGCGCAGCAATGCGCGCGCGTGACGTTCGGTGAGCCCTGCGCAGGTGATTTCCTGCCTTGCATCTGCGGAGAGACGCAGAAGCCTGAGCTTATTTGATATGGCTGCAGGGGATTTGCCGAGCTTTTTGCAGATTTCGTCGCGGCTGAGGCAATAGACACTCTCAAGCCGTTCTATTGCCGCGGCTTCCTCGAAAAATCCGAGATTAGTCCGCTGCATATTCTCAATCAGAGCAAAGAGCGCCGATTTTTCGTCAGTCGCATCCATAAGAATGCACGGTATGCGGCTCATTCCTACTGCTTTCGCCGCGCGCAGCCTGCGCTCACCTGAGATAACCTCATACTCTCCGTTTGCGTTGATACGCACCGCGATTGGCTGGATAATTCCGTTAAGGCGGATGCTTTTTGCAAGAGAGTCAAGCTCGGCGGCATCAAAGACCTCTCTCGGCTGATTCGGGTTAGCCCTGAGAGCGTCGGTTTCAATAAGCAGTATCTGACCGCCGACCTTACATTCAAGATTACTCAAGCCTTGCTCCTTTCTCCAAAAGAAAACCCCTCGGGTGTGTCGCTTCGTTGAATTAAGCATAACACCTCGAGGGGGATTTGTCCAACCTTTTCGGACGTGCGGATTTTCACTTTTTCGCCCGTATTTACCAAAATCAGAGGGGCTTTTTTGAAATCTGTGCCGAAACGCGGGGGTATTTTGGCGGAGTTTGCGATGATTTACTGATGATAATGATATTTCTTTCGCCGCCGTCGCCGAGAATTCTCTGCTCGGTAGCAACGAATTTGCCGCCGAGAGTTTTAATTGCGGTGCGCGCGCCGCCGAGCTCTTCCTCAGCCTTTGCGCTTTTCATTGCCGCAAATGTGCCGCCCACCTTTACGAAGGGGAGGCAGTATTCGCTGAGTACGTTGAGCGCCGCAACTGCACGGGAGGTAACAATATCAAAGCTTTCACGCATTTCGCCCTGACCCTCTTCCTCAGCGCGGGAATGAATTACCTCGGCAGTAAGGCCGAGCTTTTCGAGAGCTTCGCGCACGAAGGCGAGCTTTTTGCCCGTACTGTCAAGCATTGTAAGCTTTAAATCGGGGCGGCAGATGAGCAGGGGGATGCCGGGGAAGCCTGCGCCCGTGCCGACGTCAAGGATTTTTGCGCCTTCAGGGATATCAATGGCGGAGAAAAGGGAGATACTGTCCGCAAAATGCTTTATAACAATATCATCCGCTTCCTTTATTGCGGTGAGATTGAATTTTTTATTTGTTTCAACAAGCAAATCTGCAAAAAGCTCAAAGCGCTCAAGGGCGGTATCGTCAAGAGTTACGCCAAGCAGCTGAGCCTGCTTTGCAAGCAGTTTTTTATCAATAGTCATAATTTACTCCTATCAGCCGAGATAAATCAGCAACACGGTTATATCCGCGGGGCTTACGCCTGAAATTCTTGAAGCCTGACCAACGCTTTCGGGGCGGATTTTGCTCAGCTTCTCCCTTGCCTCAAGGCGCAGACCCGTAACCTTGGAATAATCAATGTCTTCGGGCAGCTTCCTTTCTTCAAGGCGGCGCATTTCATTAATCTGCATCTGCTGATGCCTGATGTAGCCCTCGTATTTGATATCAAGCCCTACCTGCTCAAAAACTTCACGCGGAAGGTCGGGGCGGGTGGTATCAAAGGGCGCAAGGGCATCATAGTCAAGCTGAGGACGCTTGAGAAGTTCCACAAGGCGCACTCCCGTGGTGACGGGCGATGTTTCACGTGAAACAAGCAGCTCGTTGAGAGCCTCTGACGGGGAAACCGTGATATTCTCAACCCTTGTTCTTTCATCTTCTATAAGACGGAGCTTTTCGCAAAATGTTGCGTAGCGCTCGTCATCTATTAACCCTATCTTGTGGCCGAGCTCGGTAAGGCGGCGGTCAGCGTTATCCTGCCTGAGAACAAGGCGGTATTCGGAACGGGAAGTCATCATACGGTAAGGGTCGGAGCATCCCTTTGTTACAAGGTCGTCAATGAGAGTGCCTATGTATGAGCTGCCGCGGTCGAGAATAAGCGGCTCCTTGCCGAGAATCTTTGCCGCCGCATTAACACCTGCCACAAGACCCTGCGCTGCCGCTTCCTCGTAGCCGCTTGAGCCGTTGAACTGACCTGCTCCGAAGAGACCGTCAAAATCAAGGAATTCAAGGGTGGATTTGAGGCTGAGAGGATCAACGCAATCATACTCAATGGCATATGCAACGCGCAGTACCTCTGCATTTTCAAGGCCTGCGATTGAATGAAGCACTTGAAGCTGAACGTCCTCGGGGAGTGAGGATGAAAGACCCTGAAGATAAAGCTCATCCGTATTTGCGCCGCAAGGCTCAACGAAAAGCTGATGGCGCGGCTTTTCCGAAAAACGGACTATTTTATCCTCAATGCTGGGGCAGTATCTCGGACCTACGCCGTCAATCCTGCCTGAGAAGAGGGGAGAACGGGAGAGGTTATCGAGAATAATCTTCTTTGTGCTTTCGTTGGTATAAGTAATATAACAGGGCTCTTTATTTTCAATGGGAAAATCGGTTGTGTAAGAAAAGGGGACTGTGATTTCGTCGCCGTTCTGGAGTTCCATTACGGAGGTGTCAACACTGCGGCGGTTGATGCGCGGGGGAGTGCCCGTTTTGAAACGGCGCGTGAGGATGCCGAGCTTTTTGAGCGAGAGGGCAAGCTCATTTGCAGGGAACATACCGTCAGGACCGCTTTCGTAGCAGACATCGCCAACGTAGACCTTGCCTGCAAGGAAGGTGCCCGTTGCTATAATTACGCACTTTGCGCTGTAAACGGCTTCAAGTCTTGTTTTGAGCAACCACTCATTACCATTTTTTGTTAAATCTACTATTTCCGCCTGTTTGAGGAAGAGATTTTCCTGCTTTTCGAGGCAATTTTTCATATACTCGCAGTAAGCACGGCGGTCAATCTGCGCGCGTAGTGAGTGCACGGCAGGTCCTTTGCCGAGGTTGAGCATACGGCTTTGCAGGGTGTGACGGTCCGCCGCTTTGCCCATTTCGCCGCCGAGGGCATCAATCTCACGCACAAGGTGACCCTTTGAGGTGCCGCCGATGGAGGGGTTGCAGGGCATATTGCCGACCCAGTCAAGGTTGACGGTAAAAACGGCGGTGCGGCATCCGAGGCGCGCACCTGCAAGACCTGCTTCAATGCCTGCGTGACCTGCGCCGATAACGGCTATATCAAATTTTTCGCTGAAGAATTCCATAGTATCACCAAATGAATTATTTTCCTACACAGAATCGGGAGAAAACCTCCTCAACCACTGCGGCGCTTGCACGCTCGCCCGTAAGCTCAAGCAGAGCGTCAACCGCACAGTCAGCGCAGACGTTGACCGCATCAAGCGTAACTCCGCACTCAAGGGCATTGACGGCATCGTTGATAAAACGAAGCGCCGTAACGCAGCAGTTGCGCTGCCTTTCGCTTGCAAGGCAGGGGTTTTCGGGATTAAAGGAGGCTGCGCTCAGCAGGCGGGCAACAGCCGCTTCAAGTCTGTCAGCACCCTCGCCGTTTGCCGCGGAGATTTCAACGGTTTCATCGGCAACGGTGCGGATAATATCTGTATCCGCTTTGCGCGGTAAATCGGTCTTATTTATTACCGCAAGGCACAGCTTGTCCTTGCAGCCGTTAAGGATTTCAATATCCTCTGAAGAAAGCTCGTTTGCACTGTCAAAAACGGCAAACACAAGCACTGCCCTTTCAAGTCTTTTTTTAGCAAGTGAAACGCCGATGCTCTCAACGGCATTGTCGGTTTCGCGTATGCCGGCAGTGTCTGCAATGCGCAGAAGCATACCGCCGAGGTTGACGCTTTCCTCAACAATATCACGGGTGGTTCCTGCGATATCGGTAACAATCGAGCGGTCGTAGCCCGTGAGCAGATTCATAAGCGTGGATTTGCCGACGTTGGGTCTGCCGACGATTACGGTATCAATTCCCTCGGTAAAAACTCTGCCCGAATCGTAGCTTTTTACGATTTCGGAAATATCACTGCGCACTTTTCTGAGCACGGTGAGCATTTCTTCGGGGGAGGTATCCTCAATTTCGTCATAGGGGTAATCAACCCATGCCGCAAGAGCGGCGCTGACTGCGATAATCTCGTTTGCGGCGGCGCGGATTTTTGAAGAGAGCTTACCGTCAAGGGTGTTGAGGGCGGCGCTTGCAGCCTGCTCACCCTGAGCGCTGATAAGATTCATAACCGCCTCACTCTCGGCAAGGTCAATTTTGCCGTTGAGGAATGCGCGCTTTGTGAATTCGCCCGCTTCTGCAGGCACTGCACCGCTTTCGAGAGCGGCACGCAGCACGCTTCTTGTTACGTAAATGCCGCCGTGGCAGGAGATTTCAACGGTATCCTCGCCCGTATAACTGTGGGGCGCACGAAAAACGAGGCACACTGCCTCGTCGATAACCTGCGAATTAAAGACCACCTTGCCGAAATGGGCACGGTAGCCGCGGCTTTGAGTTATATCTGTGCCGCTGACGGGCTGAAAAATCTCAGCGGCAATTTTAAGGGCATCGCCGCCCGAGATGCGGACAATGCCTATTCCGCCTGCACTGTTTGGGGTGGAAACGGCGGCAATGGTAGTGCTTTCGCTCAAAGCGGCACACTCCTTTCAGTTAAACTTAAAGGCAGCTTATATTCTGCCGAGGATTACAAGTATTGCAAAAAAAGCAAATAAAAGGATGAAAAACATAAGAACACCCTTTATACATTACATTATATATAATTACATATCCGTAAACAGGGGAAGTCTTTCGCCGAGCAGGCGCAGAGAGATTCTGCGGCAGGCGAGTGAAAACGGAGAATTTTTGGACGGTGCCTTGCCCGTAACGCTTGAAACGGTGACTGCCTCATCCTCAGGCAGCACGCCGAGCAGACGCACTGCAACCGCATCAATGCAATCGTCAAGATTGAGCATTTTGCCTTTTACTACGGGCTTTTCCTCAAAGCGGTTGATTATAAGGCGAAGCTCGGTTTTGCTCTTACGCAGCTGGGCTGCGGCGGCGGCACAGCTTCTTACGCAGACGTTGTCAGCGGTTGTGACAAGGCAGGCTGAGTCAGCGGCGGCGCAGGCGAGGGAAAATCCTCTGCCGAGCCCTGCAGGAGCATCGAAGATTATAAAATCAAAGGCAGCGTCAAAAACGGATATAAACATTTCACGAACACTCTGTTCGGTAAAAGCGGGGTCAAAGCTTCCGGGGGCGGCAAGGAAGCTGAGTGACTGAGTCTGAATAACAGCCTGCTCTGCATCGCATCTGCCAAGGATGATATCGCCCCAGTCAAAAACAACACCTTCGCTTACCCTGAGCATAAGGTCAAGGCTTCTCAGGCCGATATCAAAATCAGCAAGCAGCACCTTGAAGCCGTTGGCGGCAAGGGAGGCGGAAATGCCGAGAGCGGCGGAGGATTTGCCTACTCCGCCTTTGCCTGAGGCAAAAACTATCTTTTTAGCCATAATATCACCTGAAATTTAAAATTAACCGAGGAGAGTATTCTCCGTGGCGGCTTCATCGAGGGGGTCGCCCTCTGCGAAGTAATATTCGTAAACGTCGGCGGCAACGGGGGCAACGAAAACACCCGAGGTCATACCTTCACCAACAAGCGCAATGGCAATCTGAGGATTGTCATAGGGAGCATAGGTGATTAGGAAGCCGTTGTTGATTTTAACGGAAACGCCGTCAATGTTTCTGTATTCCTGGGAGGTACCCGTCTTTGCAGCGGGGTCTATGGAAGAATCAAGATGCTTGAAGTATCTGTAGCAGTAGCCCGTGGTGGAGGAGCATACCTGATGCATACCCTCTCTTACTATATCGAGTGTTTTTTCGCTCACACCCGTTGAGCAGAGCACCTCGGGAGTGCCTTCAAGCACGATTTCGGAGTTGTCGTAAGTGAGAACGGATTTTACAAAGCGTGTGCGGTAGCGGGTGCCGCCGTTTGCAATAGTGGCGCAGTAGTTGGCAAGCTGAATGGGGGAGATAAGGTTGCCAGCCTGACCGATTGCCGACTGTACGGTGAAGCCGGGGCGCCAGGTCTGATTGAGGGATTCTCTGTACTCAGGGGAGTCAAGAATTCCCGATGCTTCCGAAAGCTCACAGCCCGTTTTCTGACCGAAGCCGAAAAGGGTGCGGTATTCGTTCATCTTGGTGATGCCGAGATTTTTGCCTACCTCGTAGAAGAAGGTGTTGCACGATTCCTTGATAGCGGCAATAACGTTTACGTGCCTTGTTGCGTGATTCTGCTCGCACTTGAAGTTCTGGTTCAGGTAGGTATAAAGACCTGAGCAGTAAACGGAATCCTCTGCAACTATAAGCCCCTCTTCGAGGGCGGCAATGGCAACGGAGGGCTTCATGGTGGAGCCCGTTGCGTAGGTGCTCAGCAGAGCACGGTTCCAGAGGGGATCGCCTGCGGTGTTGGCAAGCTCGGAATAATTCTGTGAATAGGTTGAAATATCGTAGGTGGGGTAGGATGCGCAGGCGAGGATATCGCCCGTGTTACAGTCAATTACCACCGCCGCACCTGCAGGCTCAACTATACTGTTTCTTTCATCCGCATAGTTGAGAAGGCAGTTGCGCAGGGATTTCTGAACTATAGCCTGCATCCTTGAATCAATGGTGGAAACTACGGTGTGGCCCTGCTGAGGCTCTAAGGTGACTACGGAATCAACCACCTTGCCCTCGGCATTGATGGAAACGGTCTTTTCGCCTGCCGTGCCCCTGAGGTAGCTTTCCATTGCGTATTCAAGTCCGCTTTTGCCGATTTCATCGGTAATGGAATAGCCCTCGCTCTTGAGCTCGGCATATTCATCAGAGTCTATTGCGGCAACTCTGCCGAGGATATGGGGTGCAAGGGTGCCGTCGATAAACTCTCTGTAAGGAACAACCTCAACGTCAACTCCCTGATAGAAAACGCTGTTTTCCTTTATACGGGCAACGGTCTGCTCGGAAACGTCCGTTGCAAAGGTGTAGGGGGTGCTGATACTGAAGCCGATTGATTTCATAGCAAGGCAGACGGAGGCAATTTTCCTCGCCTGCACGGGGGTGTAGTACTCAAGCTTGTAACGGGTGATAAGGGCATCAAAGCAGTTCTGCGCGGTGGCATACTCGTTAAGATTGAGCAGCTCGCCCTTCATACGCTTAATGTCCGACTCGCGGTTTTCGGAAAAAACGATTTTGCCCTCTGCATCGAATTCGAGCGGCAGAGTGTCCTCCCACTCCTCGCCCGCGCTTTCGAGCAGATTGATAAGGCTCATTATAATTTCGTTTCGCTGGGTCTGATTTGAGGCGGAGGGGAAAAACGCGCCGTCAAAAATCAGGGAATAGCCCTGATAATTCACAACCAGCTCGCTGCCGTAACGGTCAACAATCTCGCCTCTTGCGGCGGAAATAGGAACCGTGCGCGAGGAAACAGAGGCGCTTGCGGCGTGATATTCCTCGCCGTCAATCACCTGAAGCTTGAAGAGCACGCCTGAAAAGGCGGCAAAAATCATAAGAAAAATACAGATTGCCGCTATGCGGCGGGCTTTTAAAGATACCATAACACAGCGGCACCTCCTTAATTGGATTTATCAAAGATTCTGTTTACGGATGCGTTGATTGCTCTGACACAAAGGAAGATTATGGGGGAGAGCACTGCGGAGTAAATAAACGCAGGCAGATAATACCTCACAAGGGTGAATGCGGAGGAATCAAGCCCTGCAACGGGATAGTGGATAAGCCAGTATCCGACAAAGAAGATTAAAAGCCAGACGGTGCTCAGCAGCGAAGCGGTTATGATGTTGCTTCGCATCACGCTGTTGATGAGTGAGGAGCAGATGAAGCCGACTATAAGCAGATAAATTGCGTATGCGCCGATGCCCGATGCGCTCGCATCCCAGAGTGCGCCTGCGAAAACGCCCAGGAGCATTGCGGCAATGCTGTTTTCAAACATAGCAAGGCTCACCACGGCGGGGATAAGCAGCACGGCACGCGCTGAAAAGAAAGCAGGGAAATAGCCCTCCGTATTCTGCAGCACACTCAGCAGTAAAAGGAAGGCTCCCCAAATGGCATAACAGCCCACGGTTTTCAGTTTTTGCTTATCAAAAGTCATAGCTTAACCTCAGTTTGCTCCCTGACCGTCAAATTCTGTAATAACAAAAACGTCGGTAATTTCATCAAACTCAACTGCAGGCTTTATGATAGCCGCCGCGGAAATATCAACGGAAGCGTCAACCACGCTGTCAATAGTACCTATAACAAGGTCTGCAGGGTAAACTCCGCCCACACCCGAGGTGCACACAATGCCGCCCTGAGTGATAGCGGTTGAAGCAGGCAGGTTGGGCATTTTGCAAAAGCCGTCGCGCGCAAGCTCAACGCTTGTGGTGGAGTAGCCGAGCACAGCCGTTCTTATTTCGTAGCAGCTCACGTTTACGTCAGGGTTAAGGATAGTATTCACGGTGCACTGCGTGGGAGTGACGGATGCCACAACGCCCACAAGATTGCTGCCGTAGATAACGGGGTCCTGCACGCTTATGCCGCTTGAAGAGCCCTTGCTGAGAGTGAAAGAGCCGATGTAATCCGCCGCATCCCTGCCGACTATTGAAGCCTCGCAGTATTTCTGGTCGGGATTCTCCTGCTTGAGCTCAAGGAATTCTTCATAGAGAGCAAGCTTGCGTTTGGATTGCTCATAGTCTATAAGCTGATTCCTGAGAGCCTCAATCTCGCCGTTGAGGTCTTCGATTTCAGCGGTAAGATACGAGGAGGAGCGGAAGGAGATGGGCAGATTTGAAAATTTTGAGGAAATGAAAGAGGCAAACCTCTGCGCAGGGGAGAAAACCACGCTCACTGCGCTTGTAAGCGGCGATGCCTCGCCCCTCGAAAGGGCAGAGAATATTGAGCCTGCCGCAAGAGCGGCAAGCACCAATGCGAATATTTTAAAGGATGTGCTTTTTAAAAAGCGGAGCATTTCTTCTTATCCTCTGCAATCAGATGTATTTTTTGTTGGCAACGATGTTGAGAGTATCATTCTCAAGGCAGATGCCTGTGCCCTGAACTACGCAGTCAAGCGGAGATTCGGCAACAAGAACGGGGATTTTTGTTTCAACGGAGATGAGCTTGTCCAGACCTCTGAGCAGAGCGCCGCCGCCTGTGAGGGTGATGCCGTGGTCGATGATATCGGCAGCAAGCTCGGGGGGAGTCTTTTCAAGGGTGGATTTAACGGCGTCAACAATCTGGGTAACGGGGTCTGCAAGAGCCTCGCGGATTTCCTCTGAGGTGATGTCAACGTTCTTGGGCAGGCCGTCCATAAGGTTTCTTCCCTTTATGTTGAGGGTGCCTTCGCCGTCATAGGGATAAGCGGAGCCGATTTTGATTTTGATATCCTCAGCGGTGCGCTCGCCTATGAGAAGATTATATTTTTTCTTAACGTAAGATATGATAGCTTCGTCAAAATTATCGCCTGCAACTCTTGCGGAGTTGGCGGTAACAACGTCGCCAAGGGAGATAACGGCAACCTCTGAGGTGCCGCCGCCGATGTCAACAACCATACTGCCCGATGCTTCGCTTACGGGGAGGCCTGCGCCGATAGCTGCTGCCATGGGCTCTTCGATAAGGCTTACGTATTTTGCGCCTGCGCTCTTTGCGGCATCGTAAACAGCCTTGCGCTCAACCTCGGTAACGCCCGAGGGGATGCAGATAAGCACTCTGATGCGGTAGAAGGGAGAGCGGCCCGAAACACGCTTGATGAAGGATTTAATCATATCGGCGGTGATGTCAAAATCCGCGATAACGCCGTCCTTAAGGGGACGAACGGCGGTGATTGAGCCGGGAGTACGGCCGATCATTTCCTTAGCTTCCATACCTACGGCAACAACTCTTGTGGGGTTGCTCTTCTGGTCAACGGCAACAACGGAGGGCTCGCGGATAACGATGCCCTTACCCTTAACGAATACAAGAGTGTTGGCGGTGCCGAGGTCTATTCCAATATCCTGAGTAAATAACATTTTAGTTTCCCCCTGTCAAATCATTAATAAAGAACCATTGTGTTGAGAACTTCTTCAAATACGGAATCTGCGGTACCCTTTTCCTCGGAGTAGCAGATTACGCCGAATCTTGCATTTGCGCCTACAAATGAATAGTAGGTTGCGGAGTAAAGAGGAGCATCGTCATCGGATGAGGCAGATTCGGTAACGTTGAAATCAACTCTTGTGCGCTTAGCGTCACAGCCTGCGATTTTTACGGTGTCATTCTGAGTTTTTGCAACGGAATCGGAGGCTGCAAGAAGACCGAAAAGCTGACCGCCGGGCTCTGCTGCGGTGACGTCGGCCTTGCTGTAAATAACGATGTGGTTTGCACGGTCCTCAGACCAGATGTTGATTTCATCAAAGCTTAAGCCGGGCTCCCAACCGTCGGGAAGGATGATGGAGAAGGTTTTGTATTCGATTCTGTCGCCAAGAGTAACGGCGTGGTTGAGGGGGACAGCGGTAGTTTCGTTTGTGCCTGCATCGTCCTTTACTACCTTGCCGTTTGCATCGGTAACTGCAACGATGAGCTGGCCGTTTTCGTCACGGGCAAGCTGACCGTCTTTTTCGGTAATTGCGGCGTAGGTCTGTTCGCCGTCGGAAACAATCTGGCCGTCTTTAATCTTGGGTTCCTTTGAGCAGGAAGCGAAAAGAGTAAGAATAAGAACGAGCGCAAGAACGGGAGCAATAATTTTTTTCATAGCGGTAATCCTTTCTGCATTAAGAGTTGAGGCTTGCGAAGGCAGCCTTGTTGTTTTTGTAAAGAGTCTTGTAAACCTCGTAGTTTTTGTCGTAAACAGCTTTGTTTGCAGGGTTGGGCTTGAAGGTTTTGGATGCGGGGATAAGCTTCTTTGCATCGGAAACACCGTTAATGAGGCCGAGACCTGCCGCAACAAGTGCCGCCGCGCCTACTGCGCCTACGTTCTGGGGAGAATCAACGGTTTCAACTGTTTTGCCCGTGCAGTCCGCCATAATCTGGCAGGTTACGTCGGAGAGAGCGCCGCCGCCGACGAAGCGGACAACGGATGAGGTTTTGATTTTCTTATCCTGAGTTTCGATAAACCAGCGCATATGCATACATACACCCTCAAGAACGGAGCGGATAAGCTGGGTTTTGCCTGTTTCAAGGCTTACGTTGAAGAACATACCTCTTGCGTTGGGGTCCTCAAAGGGGCAGCGGTTGCCGTGAAGCCAGGGGGTGAAGATAACTCCGCCGCTTCCTGCGGGTACTTTTTCAACAACGCTTGAAAGATAATCGTAGAGAGAGGTGAAAAGGCTTTCCTTGGATTCTGCAACGTTCTCTTTCTTGAGATAGATGCCGATTTCGTCAAGTGCAAGGTGATCCTTTACCCATTCAAGGCACTTGCCTGCAGTTTCAAGCTCTGCAAAGTAATTGTAGAGTCCGTCGTCCGCGCCGACTATTGCGGCAATCATTGCCGAGGTGTCAACAATGCTCTTGTCAACAACGGTGGAAACCCAGCCCGAGGTGCCTGAATAAATGTGAGTATCGCCAAGACCTACCGCGCCTGCGCCTACACCGATGAGTGATGCGTCGCCGCCGCCGCCGAAAACGGCAGTGCCTTCCTTGAGACCGAGCTCGGCAGCCGCCTTTGCGGTAAGAGTGCCGACCTTTGCGGTGGAATCAACGATATCGGGCAGATGCTTCATATCCACGCCGAGGATTCTGCATACGGTGGAGCTCCATTCCTTCTTATGGATATCATAAAGAAGAGCGCCGAAGGCAGAGTCCCTCGTCATTACAAATTTATCCGTCATACGGCAGATTATGTATTCCTTAACGTCAAGCCACTTGTAAGCGCGCTTGAAGTTTTCGGGCTCGTTTTCTTCAATCCACTTATATTTCCATACGGGGTCCTTAACGCTGCAGGCAACTGCGCCCGTAGCCTTGAGGGAAAGAAGAAGCTTGTAAATATTTGCGCCTGCAATCTGGGGGCCGTAGGCAAGATTTTCCTTAAGCTGCTTTCTTGCGCGCTGGTCCATATAGCTCATTGCCCTGTGAACGGGAACACCGTTTTTGTCAACAAGCACGAGACCCTGCATCTGTGAGCAGAAGGAAATACCCTCAACCTGAGCAGGAGTAACATCACTTTCGGCAAAGATTTTTTTGGTAGTGGCGCAGATGGCATCCCACCATTCGTCGGGGTCCTGCTCGGCGCCGCCGTCAGGCATTATATAAAGATTATAGCCCTGCATTGCCGAGCCTATAAGCTTGATGCTGTTTTCAACCTCAAACAGGCAGGTTTTAACACCGGTGGTGCCTATGTCGTAAGCGAGAACGTAAATGGGTTTTTTCATAAAGTACCTCTCCTTTTATTAAACTCGCAGATATACAGCATAATTATATAATAAACAAATTAATATTACAATGACTAAGTAATGAAAAATTTATTAAAAATAACGCAAAAACGCTCAGATTTCGTCAGATTTTTCCTCAGGCAGGCGGCAAACGTCCACCCAACCCTCTGCACGGGAGAGCTCATACAGCTCCTCGCAGTTTGTTTCAATGGCACTGTTGGAGCTTCCGCACGCGGGGAAAACGGTAGAAAAACGCTGAAGGGAGCGGTCAAGATAAACTGCAACCCCCTCGTTTACCGCAAACGGGCAAACTCCGCCCACGGCGTGACCCGTAAGGGCACAGACCTCATCGTGAGGGAGCATTTTCGCCTTCATACCGAAGGTCTCCCTGAATTTGCGGTTATCAATTCTCGCATCCCCTGCCGCAACAACGAGAATGCAGCCCTCATCTTTTTTAAAGGAGAGAGTTTTTGCGATTCTTTCGGGAGCGGTGTCAAGAGCGGCGGCGGCAAGCTCCACCGTAGCGGAGGAAACGGGGAATTCGAGAATTCTGTTTTCAATTCCGAGAGCGGAAAAATATTTTCTTACGGCTTCAATGGACATAGTGAAAGCTCCTTTTCGGTTTTTTGGGGCATATTCCCTCATTATAAGAGCATTATACAATATTTCAGCACTTAAAACAATACTCTTGAAATATAATATTCTTTCGTGATATAATATAAAGTGATTTTGAAAATGAATACATACGGAAAGAAGGAGGAAGAGAAAGAATGATAAAAAGACTTTCCAGGTGTATACGTGAATACAAAAAAGCCGCTTTGCTCACCCCGCTTTTTGTAGGCTGCGAGGTAGTTATCGAGGTGCTTATTCCGCTTCTGCTTGCGGATATGCTTGACCTCGGCATCTACGGCTCTGAGGGCAAGGGTATGGTGCTCGGCAAGGTGTATGACCTTGTGGGTCTCGGCGATATGGGAAGAATTCCCTTTTTGATTGTAACGGGCGTGCTGCTTGTGGCGCTCTGCCTTTTGTCGATGAGCCTCGGTGCTCTGTCAGGCAGATACTGTGCCGTGGCAGGCGCAGGCTTTGCAAAAAACGTAAGGGCGGATATGTACCGCAGGGTGCAGGAGTTTTCATTCTCCAATATTGATAAATTCTCCACCGCAAGCCTTATAACCCGTATCACCACCGATACCGCAAGAGTGCAGGAGGCTTTTCAGGCAATAATCCGCGTTGCGGTGCGCTGCCCGCTGATGCTTGTTGTTTCCTTTACAATGGCAATGAGAATCAACTTGAAGCTTTCCCTCATATTCCTGCTTGCAATCCCCGTGCTCGGCGGCGGACTTATCTTTATTGCATCTTACGTTCACCCCATCTTCAACAGAGTTTTCCGTACATACGACGTGCTCAACAGAGGCGTTGAGGAAAACCTGAGGGGAATGAGAGTTGTAAAATCCTTCAACAGAAGCGATTATGAAAACAAGAAGTTCGGCAAGATTTCGCAGGTAATCTACAAGGATTTCACCAAGGGCGAAAAAATCCTCGCCTTCAACTCTCCGCTTATGCAGTTTTGTATGTACGGCTGTATGCTGTTCGTATCATGGTTCGGCGCAAGAACAATAGTCCTCACAGGGCAGACCGAGCTTACAACGGGTCAGTTCAGCACTCTTTTGTCCTACACAATGCAG
Source organism: Acutalibacteraceae bacterium (assembly GCA_045592385.1). Lineage (GTDB taxonomy): Bacteria > Bacillota > Clostridia > Oscillospirales > Acutalibacteraceae > CAG-177. Next base: position 5,132 of record JAZNUP010000059.1, on the reverse strand, counting down.
ATTCTTCTCAGCCTTATGATGATTTCAATCGTTTTCGTCACTATGATTATTTCGAGGGAATCGGCGCACAGAATCGTTGAGGTGCTTGAAGAAAAAAGTGATATAGTAAACCCCGAAAATCCCGTAATGCAGGTTGCTGACGGTTCAATCGAATTCAGAAACGTAACCTTCAGCTACGCACGCAGAGCGGAAAAGGCTGTGCTTGATAACATAAACCTTAAAATAGAATCGGGTATGACCGTTGGCATCCTCGGCACAACGGGCTCCTCTAAATCCTCCCTTGTTCAGCTTATTCCGCGTCTTTACGATACGGTTGAGGGCTCCGTGCTCGTGGGCGGCAGGGACGTTAAGGAATACGACCTTGCAGTGCTTCGCGATGCGGTTGCAATGGTGCTCCAGAAGAACGAGCTTTTCTCCGGCACAATCAAGGAAAACCTGCGCTGGGGCAACGAAAACGCAACCGATGAGCAGATGGTTGCTGCCTGCAAAATGGCAATGGCGCATCCGTTCATTGAAGAATTCCCTGACGGCTACGATACTTTCATCGAGCAGGGCGGCGCCAACGTTTCGGGCGGTCAGAAGCAGAGGCTGTGCATAGCAAGGGCGCTGCTCAAGAATCCCAAAATTCTTATTTTTGACGATTCCACAAGCGCGGTTGACACTAAAACCGATGCTCTCATAAGAGCAGGGATGAAGAGCGCCATCCCCGGCACCACCAAAATCATAATTGCTCAGCGAGTTTCAAGCGTTGAGGATGCCGACCTTATCGTTGTAATGGAGGACGGTAAAATCAACGGTGCAGGCACTCATAATGAGCTGCTTGAAAATAACGGAATTTACCGTGAGATTTACGAAATGCAGACCAGAAAGGGAGGGCTTGGCGATGAATAAAAAACCCGCAACTCCCGCAGTAAACCTTGCGGCGGCAAAGAGAATTCTTTCCTATATGAAGCAGTATAAGGGTCTGCTTGTGCTTGTTGTTGTGTGCATCATAATTTCAAGCGTTGCCGACGTAGGCAACACCCTTTTCATCAAAAACATTGTTGACGGCTTTATCGAGCCCCTGCTCGGCAGTGAAAGCCCCGATTTCAGCAGACTGCTCAGTCTCATTATCATTATGGCAGGCGTTTTCGCCATAGGCATTGCAGGCGGATATCTTTATCAGCGCCTTATGGCGGTTATCTGCCAGGGCACGCTCAAAAAAATCAGGGACGATATGTTTGAGCATATGCAGAAGCTGCCCGTAAAATATTTTGATACCCACACCTTCGGCGACGTAATGAGCTATTACACCAACGATACCGACGCTCTCAGGCAGATGATTTCTCAGGGTCTGCCGCAGATTTTCTCGGCGCTCGTTACGGTAACGGCGGTATTTTTCGCAATGCTTGTAACCAACGTGTGGCTTACCGCTTTTGTTGTGGTAATCACCTGCGCGCTGATGTTCATTATCAAAAAAGTAGGCGGCAGAAGCGCAAAATATTTTGTAAAGCAGCAGATGTCCATAGGCAAGCTCAACGGCTTTGCCGAGGAAATGCTCAGCGGTCAGAAGGTTGTAAAGGTTTTCAATCACGAGCAAAAGGCTGTTGAGGGCTTTGAAAAATGCAACGAGGAGCTTTTCTTCAACGCATCCAAGGCAAATAAATACGCAAATATCCTTATGCCCATAATGAGCAACCTTGCCAATGCGCAGTACGTGCTTGTGGCGGTGCTCGGCGGTGTGCTTTTCGTCTACGGTCTGAGCCACCCCGATTCTCCCTTCGGAGTAACAATGGGCACGATTATTGCATTCATTCAGCTTTCAAAGCATTTCGTTATGCCCATTTCAAGAGTTTCTCAGCAGTTCAACGCAATCGTTATGGCTCTTGCGGGCGCGGCAAGAATTTTTGAAATGCTCGATGAACCCGTTGAAACCGACGACGGCTACGTTACCCTTGTAAACGCGGAGATTGACGAAAACGGCAACGTCACCGAGAGTGAAAAACGCACGGGCACCTGGGCGTGGAAGCATCCTCACGAGGACGGTACCGTTACCTACACAAAGCTTCAGGGCGACGTAAGAATGGTGGACGTTGACTTTGAATACGTAGAGGGCAAGCGCGTGCTTGAGAATATCACGCTTTATGCCGAGCCCGGTCAGAAGGTTGCGTTTGTTGGCGCAACGGGAGCGGGCAAAACCACAATCACCAACCTTATCAACCGTTTTTATGATATTGCTGACGGAAAAATCCGCTACGACGGCATCAATATAAACAAAATCAAAAAGGCGGATTTGCGCCGCTCGCTCGGTGTTGTTCTTCAGGACGTAAACCTTTTCACGGGCACTGTTATGGAGAATATCCGCTACGGAAAGCTTGATGCAACGGATGAGGAATGTATCGCCGCGGCAAAGCGTGCAAATGCGCACTCGTTCATTGAAATGCTCCCCGACGGCTACAACACTGTCCTTTCGGGTGACGGAGCGGGACTTTCACAGGGTCAGAGGCAGCTTTTGTCAATAGCCAGAGCGGCTGTTGCCGACCCGCCCGTTATGATTCTCGATGAAGCAACGTCATCCATTGATACGCGTACCGAGGCAATAGTGCAGAAGGGTATGGATGCCCTTATGCACGGCAGAACGGTTTTCGTAATCGCCCACAGGCTTTCAACCGTTATGAATTCGGATGTAATTATGGTGCTTGAGCACGGCAGAATCATTGAAAGAGGAAGCCACGCAGAATTGCTCGAAAAGAAGGGCAAATACTATCAGCTCTATACGGGCGCGTTTGAGCTGGAATAAGGTGATAATATGTTAAAAAATAAACCTGCAAGGGGCTCAACCCCTGCACCCGACCATATAATGATAAGCTTTTGCGGCGATGCAAAAAGCGAAATGGCTGTTACCTGGAGAACGGATTTAAGCGTTGAGTCAGGCTACGTCGAATACTGGAGCGACGGCGGCGAAAAGCTTTGCTGCCAAAGCGTTACAGAGGTTTTTGAGAGTGATATTGACATAAGCCGTATGCACTGGGCGCACCTTGAAAATCTTAAAAGCGGCACCCGCTATTACTACACCTGCGGCAACGAAACGGTAAGGAGCGAGGTCTTCTCCTTTGTTACCGAGGAAGAGAAGTGCGAAAAATTCTCGTTTATAGCAATTTCCGATTTCCAGAAGGGTCACCCCCACGATTTGCCCGATTATTCGGGTCTCAACCGTTTCCTTAAAGACGTGCTCAAAAAGCATCCCGATGCAAGATTTATTCTCTCCGGCGGCGACAGTACGGACTGCGGTCAGCACGAGGTGCAGTGGAACGGACTTTTCAGCGGGCTTACGGGGATAGTTGAAAACGTTCCCTTTATGATGAGCCTCGGCAATCACGATAACAGAGGCTTCAAGGATTACCGAAACGGAATCGGCAGGTATTATTCCGAGCCTGCGGAGTTTTTCGGCAAGCAGTTCAAGGGGTCTTACCCCGATAACGGCCCCGTAGATTGGAAAACGGAGAATTATTCCTTCAATTACGGCGATGCTCACTTTGTAATCTTCGGCATCAACGGTCCCGAGGACGTGAACGAATGGGCAATCAGGGATATAAATGCGAGCGACAGAGCCTGGACTATGGGCTGTTATCACTTCCCCATTTACTATTCGGGCCCCGAAAATCAGAATGACGATGCTTACCCCGTGATGCGCGAGAGTATGGAGATGTGTGATATAATGTTCTCGGGTCACGAGCACAATTTCTCAAGAAGCTACCCCATTAAAAATGAGGAGATTTTTGACCGTCCCTCGCAGGGCACCGTGCATTATATGCTCGGCAACTCCCACTGCAATCCGCCAGGATCGCGCACCGTTTCCAAGGTGTGGCACTCGGCGTTTTATCCGCAGGAGGAGTTCAACTCCATGTACGCTCTCGTTGAGGTTGAAAAGGATAAAGTCACCCTCACCTCTTACATAGACGACGGCAGAATTGCCGATCAGTGCGTTATTGACCGCACAACGGATACGATTTACCCCTATGCCGTTGCCCCGATTTACATTCAGACCAGGATGCTTTTCAAGGGTATGGATTTAGGTCTTTGCCAGGTAACCGTGCCGCCCGTTGAGAAGGACGGCGTGTGGTATATTCCCGCCGCCACCCTTATAAACTATATAGGGGGCGAGGTTTCGAGGGGCGAGGGCTCTGTGGAGCTTGAAATCTACGGCCATTCGGCACGCTTTGAGCTCGGCAAATCCACGGCGCAGACTGACAGGGGCGAAATCACTCTTCAGGGCGAGGTTTTCAGAGGTCACAGGGAGCAGCTTTACGTGCCTGCAGAGGACGTGGCAAGGGCGTTTGATATGAAGTGGGCTTACGTTAAGAGGAACAATTTCCTCTCCTTTGAAATCGCAACCGAGGATAAGCCCGTACCCCGTCAACCGTAATTTTTGGAGGCGAAAGTATGAAAGAAATAAACATCAGAGATATAAAAGAAAGCGCAGTAGGTATGATAAACGACGGTTGGGCGCTCGTTTCGGCAGGAAATGAGCTCAGCTGGAACACCATGACGGTAAGCTGGGGCGCACTCGGTGAGCTGTGGGGCAAGGACGTGGCGTTTGTGTTCATCCGTCCGCAGAGATATACCTATGAATTCTTTGAGCGTGAGGAGCTTTTTACCGTCAGCTTTTTTGCCGAGGAGCACAGGGAAATCCTCAAAATCTGCGGCGCAAAGAGCGGCAGGGATTGCAACAAGGCTCAGCTTACGGGTCTTAAGGCTGAGTTTTCTCAGGGAGCACCGTGCTTTGAACAGGCGCAGTATACTCTCGTTTGCCGCAAGGTTGCTGCGCAGGACCTTGACCCTGCAGGCTTTATTGATGAAAATATTGAGAAAAACTACGCAAACAAGGATTACCACAGAATGTACGTTGGCGAAATTCTGAAGGTTTTGAAAAAAGTTTAAAAAAATTCAAAAAAAGTCTTGACAATTGTGTAAGGAACTTGTATAATGTCAAAGCACTAAGGGAAACGCAGCAGCGTTTTCGAGTCGGTGTTTATGACGTTGAGGGTCCACCCGTTCCCATCCCGAACACGGTAGTTAAGCTCAACAGTGCCGAAAATACTTGGCTGGAAGCGGCCCGGGAAAATAGGACGATGCCGACACAAAGCAAGCGA
>JAZNUP010000058.1:0-14438 GCA_045592385.1 Acutalibacteraceae bacterium | reverse complement strand
TTCTTTTTGATTACAATAACGGCGGCGGTGAGGATTGCCGCGGCGGCGACGGGGATGATTATGTAAAGCTTATTGGCAAAGAAAAATTCTTTCCAATCCGTGGTTTTGGTCTGATTTGCGGATAAATCGGGGTCTGTGGTGGTTTCTTTTGGAAGAGTGGTTTCTCCGTAATCGTATTCCGTATAATGCTGCACACCGTTGGTGTCGTCACCGCCGTCAACCTTTAAGATGCAGTCAGAGAAAACACCTGAGGCGGCAACGCAACGGATTCTCGCCGTGCCTTTTTTAAGGGCGGTAACCTCGCCCGTTTCGGTATCAACCGTGGCTACGGTTTCATCCATTGATACAAAGAACGTGCGGTCATCGTAGGCATTTGGGGGGGCAAAGGCAGAGGAAACGGTGAATTTTTCGCCCGATTTTACGCTTTTTTCATATTCGTGGCTGAGATACTTCCTTGCAGAATCGGAAAGGCCGTTGCCGACCTGCTCGGTTTTCTCGCTCATTCCCTCGGCGGTCATGGTAACTTCCTCAATCTCCGCCAAATCGTGCCACCACTCCTCGGTGTATTCCTCTACGGGATAACCCATTTTTTCAAATTTTTCAACTCCCTTTGTGTCGGGAGTTTTGTAAATGGTGGTGTTCGGATTGAACTCTGTGTCAATATGGTCATTTAATGCATAATCAGGGTCATTCCACGGCTCTTGGTTTAAAGCCAAATCGTCAAAGTTGGTAATATCGCTTGTTAAATAGATATTGCAGGAGGTTCGGTCGCTGTAGTCAAAGCCTGCAAAAAGCCTGTTTTCCTTGTAGGCATTTTTTGAAACAGAGTGCTTATCCGCTTCGATATTGCTCTGAACAATCAGGTTGTAGATTCTTCCCGTGTTCAGTCCGTTTTCACCGATTTTTTTAAGAGATTTCGGTAAAATCATTGTTTTTATGCTGGGGCTTATTATTCGTTTGTTTGAAACACTCTGTGTGTTTTCTGCGTCGCGACAAATCTCCTCAAGCCCTTCGTTTAACTCAATACCGCAACAAAAAACACTTTTCTGATTGTTTGAATAAACAGACAATCCCTCTTTATAAATTTTTTTAATGTTTTTCCCAAACTTAATTTTCACCAAAGACGAACTGTCAGAAATGCAAATACTTGTTCCTGTTACTTTGATTCCGTCTATTTCATCAGGAATTTCAAGAACGGTTATATCTTTTTCGTAAGACTCTATAAAACTTGCTTCGTTAGTTTGCGTGTTATGAAAGAACATAAATTTGCCGTCAGTTGAAGTAACCACTTCTATTCTTTCTTCTTCCCACGTTTCAGGGTATTGATAATGATAATGAAAAGCCTGACCGGTCAAGACCGTAAGATTAAATAACAGCAAAACAGCCAACATATATGACAAGATTTTTTTCATTTAAACCCCTCCTTAATCCAGGTAGAAATCTGTAGCTTTTTCTCAAACAGAACTTTTTGGGATAAGCGAAAACAGTCATCACCGACGGTGCAGGGTGCGCTTTGCGCAGAATTATTATTTTATCCGTTATCTATTATATATATGTCAAAATATGAACTTTGTCACAGAAATTTTTTAACTTTTTTTGAATAAATGACAAAGTTTGGAGTATTGCACAAGCGCACAGCAGGAAGTTTGTGGAAGATTAACCGGGATTTCCGTTGTTTCAGATGCGGCAAGAAAAAAACCGCCCTGCCGTACAGCAGAGCGGTGTTAGGGTGTGATTTACATCCCGTTGGTTTTATCAGTTGGTTTTTCTTACGTCGCCGCAGCAGTTTTTATACTTCTTGCCGCTGCCGCAGGGGCATTTATCGTTGGGGCCTACCTTGGTTGCCTTGTTCCTTATGGTTCTGCCCTTTTCACTGCCGTCAGATGAGCCGCCTGCGCTGGTGGCGGTAATCTTTGCCTCCTGCTCGCGCTTTGTTTCCTCTGCGCTTCTGATTATAACGGTGAGCATCTGGCGAACGGTGTTTTCTCTGATGCTGTTCGTCATTTCGTCAAACATATCATAGCTTTCCAGACGGTAGGCTACAACGGGGTCGGTCTGGCCGTAGGCTCTGAGTCCTATACCGCGCTTGAGCTCATCCATTGCGTCGATATGATCCATCCACTGTCTGTCAACGTTTCTCAGAAGAATCATTCTTTCAAGGTCACGCATAAGAGGTGTGCCCTGCTCGTTGAGACCGAAGCGTTCCTCACGCTCCTCATAACGGGCATTTCCTCTCTCCTTAAGGAGTGACTTTGCTTTATCACGGTCAAAATCGGCGGTGAAATCCTCAGGCACGGTAAGCCAGCCGAGGAATTTTTCACGCAGGCCGTTGATATTCCAATCCGCCTTGGGAAGAGAGGAGGAGCAATAGAAATCAACGGATTCCTCAATGCAGTCATCAAGCATCTTAAGGATAACGGGCTTGATTTCCTCACCGTCAAGCACCTGATTGCGCTGGCCGTAGATTATCTCTCTCTGGCGGTTCATAACGTCGTCATACTGAAGAACGTTCTTTCTGATAGCGAAGTTCCTGCCCTCTATACGCTTCTGAGCGGATTCAACGGTGTTGGAAAGAATCTTTGCCTCAATGGGCATATCCTCGGGAGTTTTGAGGGTATCCATAAGGCGGTTGATTCTGTCTCCGCCGAAAAGACGCATAAGGTCATCGTCAAGTGAAAGGTAGAAGCGGCTTTCGCCGGGGTCGCCCTGACGGCCCGCACGGCCTCTCAGCTGATTGTCAATTCGTCTGGATTCGTGGCGCTCCGTGCCGATTATGAAGAGGCCGCCTGCCGCGCGTACCTCGTCCGCCTCGGACTGAATTGCAGCTTTGTATTTTGCTTCAAGAGTTCTGAAGGTTTCGCGCGCTTCAAGGATAGCCTCATCATCGGTATCCGCAAAGCCCGTAGCCTCGGCTATGAGCTCCTCTGCGTAGCTCATACGGCGCATCTCCGCCTTGGCGAGGAATTCCGCGTTACCGCCGAGAATAATATCCGTGCCGCGGCCTGCCATATTGGTAGCGATTGTAACGGCGCCCTTTTTACCTGCCTGCGCAACAATCTGCGCTTCCTTCTCGTGGAATTTTGCATTGAGCACCTCGTGCTTGATTCCCTTTCTCTTAAGAAGAGCGGAAAGCACCTCGGATTTTTCAACCGAAACAGTACCTACAAGCACGGGCTGACCCTTGGCGTGGCACTTTTCAATCTGCTCAATTACGGCAAGATACTTTGCCTTTTCTGTTTTATAAACAACGTCGGGATTATCTTTTCTTATCATGGGCTTGTTGGTGGTGATTTCAACAACGTCCAGCCCGTAAATCTGACCGAATTCCTGACTCTCCGTCATAGCGGTACCCGTCATACCTGAAAGCTTTTTGTAAAGACGGAAGAAATTCTGGAAGGTGATTGTGGCAAGGGTCTTGCTCTCGTGCTCAACCTCTACGCCCTCTTTTGCTTCAATCGCCTGGTGCAGACCCTCGTTGTAGCGTCTGCCGTGCATAATTCTGCCCGTGAATTCATCAACTATAAGCACCTGATTGTCCTTTACAACGTAGTCAACGTCACGCTTCATAACGCCAAGCGCCTTGATTGCCTGGTTGATGTGGTGCAAAAGACCCATATTATCGGCATCCATAAGGTTTTCAAGGTTGAATGCCGCCTCCGCCTTCTTGACACCGTTGCTTGTAAGAGTGGCGGTTTTTGCTTTTTCGTCAACAACATAGTCGGCATCCTCGTCAACAAGGTCCTCAATATTGTCCTTCTTCATAGTTTCCTTGACCCTTGCTGCCTTAAGGCTGAGAGCAAAACGGTTGGCAACCTTATACATATCGGTGGATTTTTCGCCTCTGCCCGAAATGATAAGGGGAGTTCTTGCCTCGTCTATGAGGATGGAGTCCACTTCGTCCACAATGGCGAAAACGTGACCTCTCTGCACGCGGTGCTCTTTATAAGTCACCATATTGTCCCTCAGATAGTCAAAGCCCATTTCATTATTTGTGCCGTAAGTGATATCCGCCGCATAAGCCGCACGTCTTTCCTCATTCTCAAGGTCGTGCACGATAAGACCTACGGTAAGACCCATAAAACGGTAAACCTTACCCATCCACTCACTGTCACGGCGGGCAAGATAATCGTTTACGGTAACAACGTGAACACCCTCACCCGTAAGCGCATTGAGGTATGCAGGCAGGGTTGCAACAAGAGTTTTACCTTCACCTGTTTTCATCTCGGCAATTCTGCCCTGATGCAGAATGATACCGCCGATAATCTGCACGGGGAAATGCTTCATATTGAGCACGCGCCACGATGCCTCGCGGAAAGCCGCAAAAGCCTCGGGCAGAAGGTCGTCAAGCGTTTCTCCGTTTGCAAGACGCTGCCTGAACTCGGCAGTTTTGCTCTTGAGCGCATCGTCCGAAAGAGCGGCAAACTCACTCTCCAGCTTGAGCACCTTATCGCACAGCGGGCGCACACGCTTTATCTCCTTTGTTGAATAATCGCCGAAAATTTTAGTTAATAAACCCATAATAACTGACCTTTCCTTGTATATGTTGATGAAGTTTTCTTTTCGTGTTGTAAAAAAAAGAGGGATATGATATACTCGTTTCATTAATTGAAGGGGGTTTCTTTATGCCAAAGAGAAACGATTATATTTCCTGGGACGAATATTTTATGGGCATCGCCCTGCTTTCAGCCAAAAGAAGCAAGGACCCCAACACTCAGGTAGGCGCCTGCATTGTAAACGGCAATAACAAAATTATGTCCGTTGGCTACAACGGTCTGCCTCACGGCTGCAACGACGATGAATTCCCCTGGGAAAGAAGCGGCGACGAATTTGAAACAAAGTATCCCTACGTCTGCCACGCTGAATTAAACGCCATTCTCAATTACGACGGCGGCAGCCTGCACGGCAGCAAGATTTACGTTGCCCTTTTTCCCTGCAACGAGTGCGCAAAAGCTATAATCCAGAGCGGAATAAAAGAGGTTTACTATCTCTCTGACAAATACGGCGACACAGTAGGCACCCGCGCTTCAAAGAGAATGTTTGACGCGGCAGGGGTCAAATATACCTGCCTCAAGCCCGAAGCGGATGAAATCTGCATAGACTTCAACCCTGACAAGGTTTAAAATTCATAAATGCAGGCTGTGTATTTTCCCGTTGCTTCGTCCGATAAACGCGAGTGCATAACAGTATCAGGCGAAACAAAGACGAAATCAACCGCGCTGTTGTAAATGAGCGGCTCTTCAAAAACCGCAACTCCGCCCGTATCGAGCGAGCAGAAGGCAACCTTCTGCACGGTAACGGAATTCTCCTGCTCCCTTTCGGGGAAGATGATAACACAGCGGCTCATATCGCCGTTGATTGCGAAATCCGCCGCTCCCGTTGCGTTAAAGCCCTCAAGCTTCACGCTCCTGAGAGTTTCAAGGTCGGTAAATTCTCCGTTTTCCTTATCAAAAATCACGTTACCGCTGACAATATAATCTTTATAAAAATCACCCTTAAAGGAAAGCTGACCGCTTTCCTTTTTGTCTTTTATCTGCTTTAAAACAAATCCGTCATCACTCTTTTTAAAGTAGCGCAGAGCGGAATTTTTATTTGATATCCAAAGACCCAGAGCATCCTGCGCCGCTTTATCGGGCAGGGTTTTGCCTGACAGACGGAAAATATCGCAGCTCCCGTCGGCATAGCTGTAATTGCGCGAGGAGAAGAAATATTCCGCAGCCGAGTTTGCAACGGCGGTATCGGTAATCATACTCCAGTCATCCCGCGGGGCACCGTTTACGTTGACAAGGCGGTTGTTTTCATCAACAAGAGGCACTGCCTTGCCGCTTTCAAACGAATATGAATAAATCTCGGAATAGGTGCGGTTGCTTTTATAAAGCTCACTGTAATCAAAGCTTAGTAGCAAAAGGCAGTTTTCCTTTGTGCCGCTAAGCCTGAAAAGAGCATAAGGATATGCAGGCGCTTGCTTTGAATCGCTGAGGAAAACTCCCGCGCCGAAAATCCTGCCGTCCTTTTCAACGTAATCCACAGCGGCTTCAAGCGTTTCGTACGCTCTTTTAACGCTGATTTTAACCCTGCCGCAGTTTTCGTTAATCTCTTCAAAGCCCGAAGGGGTAAGGGCGTAAAACTCAGCCGCATCGGGCGAGATTCCGTAATAAACGGAGTCAAGCTCGCAGGGGATGAGAGTATCTTCAAAGAAATCCGCCTGCACCGCCGCTGAATACGCGCTTGTTGCCAGCGAAAACTCAACGGTTTCCGGCTCGGTAAGCTCTTTGTACCGCTGATGGTACACGGCAAAAACCGCCACGCACACCGCCGCCGCTGCGGCAAGCACGCAAAGCAGAGCAATATATAATCCTTTTTTCTTCATTTTAAATATCTATCACAAGCTCCACGGGGCAATGGTCGGAGCCGAAAATTTCCTGATGAATTTTTGCATCCTTCATATTTTCGCAGAGCCTCTGCGAAACAACAAAATAGTCTATTCTCCAACCCACGTTCTTCTCGCGCGATTTGAAGCGGTAGGACCACCAGCTGTATTGCGCAGTAACGTCGGGGTAAAAATATCTGAACGAATCGGCAAATCCACTCTCAAGCAGGGCGGTGAATTTGCCCCTCTCCTCGGGAGTAAAGCCCGGATTGCCCGTATTGGTTTTTGGGTTTTTAAGGTCAATTTCCTTGTGCGCCACGTTGAGGTCGCCGCAGAAGATAACAGGCTTTTTCTCATCAAGCTTCATCACGTATTCACGGAAGGCATCCTCCCAGCTCATACGGTAATCGAGCCTCACAAGACCGTCACGCGCGTTGGGCACGTAAACGGTGATGAAATAAAACTTCTCAAACTCAAGGGTGATTACTCTGCCCTCGGTATCGTGCTCGGGAATCCCCAAGCCGTAGGAAACGCTCAGCGGCTCCTCCTTTGAAAAAACAGCGGTGCCTGAGTAACCCTTTTTCTCGGCATAGTTCCAATACTGAAAATATCCCGGCAGGTCAAGCTCCACCTGGTCTGCAACCACCTTTGTCTCCTGCAAACCGATAATATCCGCATCCAGAGCCTCAAAGCTTGCAATAAAATCTTTATTAAGGCACGCTCTTATGCCGTTTACATTCCACGAAACAAAACGTTTTTCTGCCATACTCATACCCCCTGAATGCAAATTATTAATAAAGTATATCATACTTTTGATATATTGTCACGCTTTTTCGGTATTTTAATGTAATCTCGTCTATATTATCATTATAGGTGATATTTTTATGGATTTTTAATCATTTTAAAAACAATCTGTGAATGATTCTGTTTAATTTGCTTGACAAAAGTGACAGGTTGATGTAAATTTAAAGTTGGTATTAATAAGCCGAAGCCGCAGAATCAGACTGTGGCGCGGCGGTCCAAATCTTTATTTTACAGGAGGAATTTTTATGAAAAAGATTCTCGCTCTTGCCCTCGCTCTTTCCCTCGTATTTGCTCTTGCAGCCTGCGGCGGAAACACTGAGGACGAAACCACCACAGCAGCACCCGTAGAGACCACTCTTGCTGACGAAACCACAACTCTTGCAGATGAGTCCACTACTCTTGCTGACGAAAGCACCACCCTTGCAGACGAATCCACTACTCTTGCAGATGAATCCACCACTCTTGCTGACGAAAGCACCACCGCAGCAGCAGCCGATATGACCAAGGCTGAGTTTGTTGCTTTCCTCAATGCTGAAACCGCTAAAATCGCAAAGAGCGGCAGCTATTCTCTCAAGAGAACCTGCGATTATACAACTCCCATTGACGTTGGCAGCGCAACAGGCATCCTCAACAGCATCATCAGCGCAGTTGACTCCAACGCAAGCCTTAACACCGTTGTTGGCGGCTTCCTCGGAATCGGCACAACAGAAGGCAAGCTTCCCAAGGATAAGGATATGAACGAAAACTACAAGCTTAAGGCTACCACCCTTTCAGAGGGCGACCTCGGTTCCTTCAGCGCAGCAAACGGCGTTTATACCTTCACCCTTGCCAATGCTACCAACCCCCAGAAGAACAACTCCACCGCATTTGCTAAGTTCACAAACGACTTCATCACTCACAACGAAGTTGCAAGCGCTATCTCAGGCCTTACAAGCGCTATCTCCCTTAAGGAATCCAACGTAAACTACACAAACATCAAGGTTGAGGTTAAGGTAGTTGACGGTAAGATTGCAAACGTTAAGTATTCCTACAATTTTGATGCTGCTCTTGCACTTAAGGCAGGTATCACCATCAACGGCAGCGGTGCTGCAAAGACCACAGGCGTTTACTCCGCTATCAGCTATTAATCGTTTGTATTTTTATAACAAACCACATTACAGGAGGAAATATTCATGAAAAAAGTTATAGCACTTGTTCTTGCTCTTTCCCTCGTAATCGGCGGCGCTGTTCTTTTCACATCCTGCTCCAAGGATAACGCTGAGGACACCACCACCACCGCAGCACCCGTAGAAACCACTCTTGCTGACGAATCCACCACCCTGGCTGACGAGACTACAACTCTCGCTGACGAAACCACCACTCTTGCTGGCGAAACCACTACTCTCGCTGAGGGCGAAAGCACCTCCGCTGAAGAGAAGAAGGTTCCCGAAACCAAGGAAGAAATCCTTGCAGCTTACACAGCAGTTATGAATCAGGCCAAGAAGGATGCTCCCGCATTCAACAAGATTGAGTACCAGGCACTTCCCGGCGATGAAAACTCCAGAGTTATCACCAAGGGCAAGACCCTTGTAAACATTGTTCTCGGCGTTGCTGAAAACTTCTTCACCACCGAAGAGGATGCAACCGTTGAGGTTAAGGAAAAGGGCAACGAAATGCGCTCCTGGCCCCTCATCAAGGCTCCCGTAGGCTGCGCTCTTACCGACGTCAGCGCAATCAAATCCGCTAAGTGCGAAGTTCTCTCAAACGGCAACTACAGAATCACAATCGTTCTCAACAGCGAAAAGAACCCTGAGCCCATTGCTGAAGGTGCAACCACCGCTCCCAGCAAGACCGGCGCTATGTTCTCTCCCCTTTCAAAGAAGGATATCGACAATACCCTCACAGGTGACGGCATTGTTACCGCTGTTATCAAGGACGTAACCTATTCTCTCACTTACCACGACTGCACCGCAGTTCTTGAGTATGACCCCGAAACCAACCACGTTGTATCCCTTGAGCAGGTTATGTGGGTCAGAATCTCCGGCGCAGGTAAGGTAACAGGCCTTGCTTTTGAGATTGAAAAGCAGGAGCTCAAGAATACTATGAAGATTTACAACATTAAGTATTAATTAAGGCATTAAATCAGCAGCCCCGCCGTCACGGCGGGGCTGTTTTTCTTTATATTGACTTTTTCCTTTTTTGTGAATATATGAGCAACGATATGCCTGCCTCAAGAAGCGCGGCGCCCGTGCCTATAAGCACAAATACGGGCATAATATCAATTACCTGATTGCCGAAGTTTCTTATTCTGCGGTAGCTTACGGTGAAGGTGGGGTCATCAAAGGTTATATCCTTTTCCATCAGATCAAAAAGTCCCCTTGCCTCCCACACGTGTTTGTACCTGAATTCGTCATATTCCTCCTGCGTTTCAAAGGTTACGGTGCGGTAGGTTTCGTAATCCTCGCCCGGCTCAATCAAAACGTAGTCGCCGTCATACCTGTAGCCGTCGGGAGTTTTATGGTACTTTGAGGTGATTTCCTCAATATCAACGGTAAGCCCGTCCTCAATCATCACTCTGTAGAGCGGCTCGCCGTTTATTATAAAGTTTTTGAGTTTGTAATAATCGTTTATTGCTTCTTCCGCTGTTTCGTAGTAAAGACCGAAGCCGACGTCTTCGAGAAAATGCTGCTTTTCAATTTTCATGCAGCTTATTGCAGATAAAACAAAGGAAATTGCTATGCTGATTATAAGGCTTGCCGCCATAAGAAATGCAGTAACTCTTACGTGCCTGCGGCGATACTTAATGAATTCTTCGGAGTATTCTTCAATTTCCCCCTTGCCGTCGCTGAGATTTTTAACCGCCGCCTTGCGTGCAAAAAAGCCTGCGCAGATGCCTGAAAGAATTCCAAGGGGAAGAGTGAGCACGGTTGTGATATCGGTAATTATAAGAGTGACGGCTCCCGTTACGGCAATGCACGCCGTTAAAACTGCCGCGAAAATGTAATTTGCCGCCCTTTTCTTTGCCGTGATAAGAGCATCGCCGTCGGCACATCCGCCGCCTATACTCAGGTTTGCATTAAAATTATTGAATGCGATTATCTGGGTAACAAGCGCTGCCGCCGCAAGAATAAGAACGAAAAGCATACCAAGCCATATGTGCGTGTAGTACACAAAAAACTCAACCGTATAGGAAAGCACTGCCGCAAGAGCGCCGACACTCAATGCTGCAAAGGAAAGATTTTTGAATCTGAGAACGGTTTTTTCAAAAATGTATTTTGTGCGCTCCTGTGTTTTTACGGTTTTTGTTACCTCTTCCTTTGTTATGCGCTCGCCTCTGAGGATTTCATCCACGCTCACGTCATAAAGCTCCGCTATGGCAGGGAGAATCATAATTTCGGGGCAGCCCTCATCCCTCTCCCATTTGCTTACGGTTTTATTTGAAACACCGAGCTTGTCCGCAACCTCCTGCTGAGTATAACCGTTGGCTTTTCTCAGCGCCGCAAGGAATGCGCCTATTGTTTTTTTCTCCATTTTGCTTGGCCTCCTTCGTTTGTTTGCTCCTTAATTCTGCGCTACGCAGAGCGTTTTTTCAAGCCCCTTTCGGTAGAAATTGTCTGCGGAGCGTAGATTTTTGCACTCTTTTTTTGATTTTTTAGAACAAAAACGGTTTTTTTGTGAAAAAGCTTGACAAATTCGGTCTACACATTGTAGAATAAACTTGAGTCTACAAGATGTAGAATAAAAGGAGGTTTTTTTATGAGCGATTATCAGTTAGGCACGGTTGAGGCTAAATTTGCCGATATAATCTGGGAGAATGAGCCGCTCTCCTCGGCACAGCTTTCTCAGCTTTCGGCAGAAAAGCTCAGCTGGAAAAAATCCACAACCTATACCGTTTTAAAAAGACTGTGCGACAAAGGGCTTTTTCAGAATACAAAGGGCACGGTAACCTCGCTTATTTCAAGGCAGGAATTCTATTCCTTGCAGAGCGAAAAATTCGTTGAGGAAACCTTCAACGGCTCTCTGCCTGCATTCCTTACCGCATTTACATCCCGTAAAAAACTCACGGCAGAGGAGGTAAGCCGCCTGCGCCGTATGGTTGAAGAATTTGAGGAGGGCTGATTATGGAAAGCATTTTCCTTGAAGTTTTTAATATGAGCATCGTGGCAGGCTGGGTTGCGCTTGCGGCAGCGGCAGTGCGTCTGCTGCTCAGAAAAGCACCAAAAGCAATCACCGTGCTTTTGTGGGTGCCGGTAGGGCTTCGCCTTGTGTGCCCGTTTTCATTTGAAAGCGTGCTGAGCCTTATCCCGAGCGCCGAAACTCTGCCCTCAGGTATGCTTTACGCCTCATCCCCCGCCATAAAAAGCGGCATCCCTGCCCTGAATTCGGGCATCAATCCCGTGCTTTCCGCAACCCTTTCGCCAAATCCCGGCGACAGTGTCAATCCCATGCAGGTAATTGCGTTTATTGCGGCGGCAGTATGGATTATCGGAATGGCGGCAATGCTCGTTTACACCGCGGTGAGTTACGCTCTTATAAAACGCAAGGTGCGCATCAGTGCGCCGCTTGAGGGCAACGTCTTTTTGTGCGACTCAATATCCTCGCCGTTCATTCTCGGCATTATAAGACCGAAAATCTACATCCCCTCATCAATCGACTCAACAGATTTGCAGTACGTAATTGCCCACGAAAAAGCGCATCTCAAGCGCCGCGACCACTGGTGGAAGCCACTCGGATTTCTGCTGCTTACGGTGTATTGGTTTAATCCCGTTTTGTGGGTTGCATACATCCTGCTTTGCAGGGATATCGAGCTTGCCTGCGATGAAAAAGTAATAAAAGAGCAGGGCGATGCAATTAAAAAAGAATACTCAACCGCCCTCATAAATTGCAGCTTGCCCCGCAAATCCGTTGCCGCCTGCCCCCTCGCATTCGGAGAAACGGGAATAAAGAGCAGAATAAAATCCGTTCTCAGCTATAAAAAGCCCGCTTTCTGGGTAGTTGCGGCGGCGGTGGCGTTAAGCCTTGCGCTGGCGGTGTGCTTCCTCACTAATCCGAAGCAGGAGGAGAGCATTTTCAATTCAAAATACGAAACGGCGCAGTGTATTTATAACGCGGTTGTCAGCGAAGAAAAGGAAACCCGCCTCAATTCCGTTGTCTATGACATAAACTCCTCGGGCGGTGTGTATAAGGATTACGGCAACTCCACGGGCGAATATATAGGCAAGCTCAGCAAAACCAATTTATCCGCCTCAGAGCTTAACAGTCTTATTGCCAACAGCGGCGGCAAGGGTGTTCTGATAGGCAAAATCGAAGCCGCCTACGAAATAATAAACCGTCAGGGTGGCAGGGAATATGCATTCCTGCAAACGTCAAACGGTGATTTGTTCGTTGCAAGCTTTTTCACCAACGGTTCGGTTATGGACGTTTTCAGCCTTGTAAAAGTTTTCAATCCTGTAAAAGTTCAACCGTCGGTTGAAGAAATGCAGAACAAAGCCCTCACGCTTGACGACGTGGTTACTCTTTCAAAAAAAGGGCAGAGCCTTGATTGGTCGGATTTTGAAAAGTTCGTATATATCGAAACAGGCTCAGGGCTCTATATAAGGCGGTATGAAATTGACAGTATGTTCACCCTTTCAATCGGCGGCACCTCTCCCGATGAGGATGCGTGGTATTTTTACCTGCACGCAAACGATGAATCCGATACAATGATTGATATCAGGGAAAACGACGTGCAGAGCTTTATAGATGAGCATAAAAACAATCCCGTAGTAACTCGGCTTTCGGCATCCTGGCACTGCTGCCCCGTGGGTTACAATGAAAATACACTTGCGGCAATGTATGAATACGGGGGAATACCAAAGGGCACCGCATATAACAGGCTTAAAACTCTTGCCGCGGTTAAGCTTGAAAGCACTCAGCAGCTTGAGCAATTCAAGGAAAAAATGAGCAGTGTTGCGGATTTTGACCGTTCGTACCCCGACACGCCGTCATTCAACTCCGTAAGCGGCGAATACAGCGCGGATTTCTTTACCGATTCGGCATTGCTTGCGGTATATATCTCCTCGCCCGATACCTCGCGCCGCCATACGGTTGAATTTATTTCAAAATCTCAGGGAGTTATTTCGGCAGGAATTTCCGAAATTGACTACGAAAGCGGCGACACCGCTATGGAGGGCTGGCTGATTTTAATAAGAGTTGATAAATCCGAATTGCAGTCAGCAAAGGAAATACGATGCTTTGTAAATTCAACTCAGTTCCCCAACCGCGGCACTGCGAATGCACAGCTCGTAAGAGCGTACGTTTTCAGGGATTCGGAGCAGCCAATCAAGCCGAGCATTGCTCTTTATGATAACGGTGCGTTTACCTTCAATTTTTCAGCAGTCAGCAGTTATATCGGTATGGGCAAATACACTATAGAGGGCGACACGCTGACTCTTAATACCGATGACGGCAGCTTCACCTATGTATTTGATATGGTGGCAAAGGAAGAGGGCGAGCCGAAGATTTCCACCGTTGATGGGGAGAAAAAGCTTGTGTTTGATGCAAAAAAATCCTCTGAGCAGCTCTGGTTTTCCGATATGTACGACGGATGCGAGTTTTTTTAAAAAATGAATATCCTTTCTGTATTCAGGCAAAACTGTTAACACAGAAATGATGCAGAAAGGATGATTTTTATGATTGAACAGGATACTGTAAAGCTCCTTCGGGAGTGCGACGCAGGGGTTAAGATGGGCGTTGAATCCATTGACGAGGTTGTGCCCTACGTAAAAAGCCCCGATTTCAAAAAGCGCCTTACCGATTGCAGAAGCGAGCACGTGAAGCTTGATTCTGAAATCACCCAGCTTCTTAACAGATACAAGGATGAGGGCAAAAATCCCAACCCTATGGCAAAGGGAATGTCCTGGATGAAAACCAACGTAAAGCTTGCTATGGATAATTCCGGCGAAACCGTGGCAGACCTTATGACGGACGGCTGCAATATGGGTGTAAAATCCCTCAACAAATATCTCAATAAATACGAAGCGGCGGATGAGGTTTCCAAGGACGTTGCAAAAAGGCTTATCAATCTTGAAGAGCGTCTTGCAACTGATATCCGTGATTTTCTGTAAAAAAAAACGGAAAAATAAATCAAACCCCCGGGCGGAGCCGAGGGTTTGCACTGCCCCTTCAAGGGGCGATTACTGGCTTTGCCCCTAAAAGGGGCTTTGAAGGTTTAGCAGCGCATTCCTGTCACTGGCAGCCGCTCCCGAGCGGCTGTTTTATTTTGCCTACTTTGTCTTGCTACCCGTAA